>DATLGW010000347.1:0-6403 GCA_035540315.1 Burkholderiaceae bacterium
ACCCACGGAGCGCGCAGTTCGCGCCCGGGTGCGCTTCGACGCTGCCCGATCGCCGCGCTGTAGCGTGCGGCGATTTCGCCGCGCCGGCGGTTGTCTTCGGCGAGGTGGCGCAGGCGCACGCGCAGGATCGCCGCCTGCAGCTCGTCGAGCCGCGAGTTCACGCCGGCGATCTCGTGGCGATAGCGCGTCGGCTGCCCGCCGTTGCGCAGCAGCCGCACGCGCTCGGCGATCGCCGCATCGTCGCAGCTGACCGCGCCGCCGTCGCCGAACGCGCCCAGGTTCTTGCTCGGGTAGAAGCTCCACGCGGCCGCGGCGCCCATCGTGCCGACCGGCCGGCCGCGATAACGCGCGCCGTGCGCCTGCGCGCAGTCCTCGACGACCGGCACGTTGCGCTCGCGCGCGATCGCCAGGATCGGGTCCATGTCGGCCGGCTGCCCGTACAGGTGCACCGGCACGATCGCCGCGGTGCGCGGCCCGACCGCCGCCGCAACGCGTTCGGGATCGATCGTGAAGCGGCGCGCGTCGACGTCGGCGAATACCGGCGTGGCGCCAATCTGCGAGATCGCCAGCGCAGTGAACGCCGCCGACAGCGGTGTCGTCACGACCTCGTCGCCGGGCGCGACGCCGACTGCGCGCAGCGCCAGCGCCAGCGCATCGGTGCCGTTGCCCACGCCGATCGCGTGGCGCGCGCCGCACGCCTGCGCGAACTCGCGCTCGAACGCCTCGACCTCGCGCCCCAGCACGAACCAGCCGCTGTCGAGCACGGCGGCGACCGCCGCGTCGATCTCGCGCGCCAGCCGCCGCCGCGTGCGCTGCAGGTCGCCGAACGGAATCGCCGCTGACGTCACGCTCGCCTCAGTTCCAGTAGTGCTCGCGCCAGCTGCGATAGAACGAAACGGTGCTCGCCAGTCCGGCGGCCAGTTCCGTCTTCGGCTGCCAGCCGAGCAGCCGATTCGCCAGCGCATGCGTGCAATACGTGTCGCCGACGTCGATCTTCTTGAACTGCGGCGGGAACGGCACGAGCTTCCACGAACCGGTTCCGGCGATGTCGGTCAGCGTCGACATCAGCTCGACGTGGCTGACCGGGCGCAGCCCGCCCAGGTTGATGCAATGACCGTTCGCCGCGTCGGTGACGCCGGCGGCCAGGAACGCATCGACGACGTCGTCGACGTAGGTGTAGTCGCGCAGCTGATTGCCGTCGCCCCAGATCTGGATCGTGTCGCCGTCGAGCGCCTGCCGCACGAACCAGCCCAGCGCCGTCTGGCGGCTGTGCTTGACCAGCATCCGCGGCCCGTACGTGTTCGTCAGCCGCAGGCTGCACGCGCGGATCCCATGCACGTTGTTGTACAGGATGTGGTACCACTCGCCCGCCATCTTGTTGATGCCGTTGACGTCGGTCGGGCGTACCGGATGGACCTCGTCGATCGGCACGTACTGCGGTACGCCGTAGATCTGCCGCGTGCTGGCGAACACGATCTTCGTGCCCGGATTGCCGCGCCGGCACGCCTCGAGCAGCGACAGCTGCGCGTGGCAGTTGATCTCCAGGTCGGTGTGCGGATCCGACATGCTGTCGATGTGGCTGACCTGGCCGGCCAGATTGAAGATCACGTGCTGGTTGCGCACCAGGAATTCCATTCCGTGGCCGCGCACGTCGGCAATATTGATCCGCAGCCGGTTCTCGTAGCCGTCCAGATTGAACAGGTTGCCGCCGTAGTTCGGCAGCAGCGAATCGACGACGGTCACCCGCGCGCCCAGATCAGCCAGGCGCCGCGCCAGGTTCGAACCGATGAAACCGGCCCCGCCGGTGACCAGCACCTGCCGCCCGTCGTAGGCGGCACCCAGATCGGCCGGTGACATTTCGAAGCGCGCTGTCTGCGTCAGCGCGCGGTGTTCGCGGTGCCGGGGCGAGCGGCAGCGTCGGCGGCAACGGACGATGCCGGGGCCACCGGTGCAATCGCCGGCAGCGCTCGCGCCGGATCCACCAGCGGCTGCGGCCGCACGACCAGCTTCCACCACAGCCGCAGGATCTCGCGCACCACGCGCAGCAATCGCGGCAGGTTGAAGAACTGGCTCTGCCCGTAGACGCGGTGGAAATGATGCACCGGCACCTCGGCGAAGCGAAAGCCGGCATCGGAGAACTTCTTGACCATCTCCAGCGGCAACGTGCCGTCCGGGCTCTCGAGCCTGACCGTATCGAAGCACTTGCGCCGGATCAGCCTGAAGTCGCAGTCGACGTCGCGGATCGGGAAGTTGAACAGCAGCCGCATCGTGTGGTGATAGATGCGGCCGATCACGATCCGGTGCAGCGGATCCTTGCGGGCGATCTTGTAGCCGTTGACGATGTCGATCTCGTCATCGAGCCGGGCCATCAGCAGCGGCAGCTCGGCCGGATCGTACTGCGCGTCGCCGTCGGTGTAGAACACCAGCTCCTTGCTCGCCGCGTTGAACCCGGTCCGCAGCGCATGGCCGTAGCCCATGTTCTTCGGGTGGTGGATCACCCGCAGCGACGGCACCAGCGTGGCCAGCTCGTCGAGCAGCGCGCCGGTGTGATCGGCACTGCCGTCGTTGGTCACGATGATCTCGAAGTCGTCGGTGACCTGCCGCAGCGCCATCTGGGCGCCGAGCACCATGCTGGGGATGGTGCCCGCATCGTTGTAGGCCGGGAAAACGGCCGAAATTCCGGGTCGCTCGCTCACGAGAAAGGGTCCGTCGTCGTCGTTGCCGGCCGCGGCGCGGCGTTCGGTCACCGAGCAGGTTCAGTTCCCGGGCACCGCCGGGAAGGCCGCGCGCTCGGCCGGCTGCCCCATTTCTGTGCAGCCGCGCGAGCGCAAGGTACTCGAAACCTGTCCAAAATGCAAAAAACGTAAGGATTCAACGCGCCGGCGCCGTCCTGGTTTACATCCGGTGCGCCATCGCAGTGCGCGGGCCCGCCGGCGTCAGCCCCGCTGCGGTCCGGGCGGCGGCACGCGATCGGCGGCGTCCGGGGGGCCGCTCCCGTCGCCGTCGTCGGCCGGCGCGCCGGCGGCTTCGTCCGCCTTGCGCGGCTCCGGGAGGTTCACCAGCTCGCCCGGGTCCGGCAGCACGGTGTCGACCCGGACCAGCTGGTCGGCATCGAGCTGGTGCGGGAACGATTCGACCGAGCCGATCCGGCGCTCGCGGTCACCCGGCAGCGTCAAGCCGGCCTGGATGTACAGCGCCAGCAGCTCGGCCAGGTTCACCAGCGACGACACATGGGTGCGCTCGTAGCCGTGCGACGCGTCGGCGCCGAAGCACAGCAGTGCGGTGCGCACGTCGTGGCCGGCGCTGACCGCTGCGCCGGCATCGGAGTGGTAGAAGCGAAACACGTCGCGCTGGCACGGAATGTCGAATTCGGCGCAGATCCTCAACAGCCGGCGCGTCAGGTGATAGTCGTGCGGCCCGGCCGAATCCATCAGTGGGATCGTGACGCCTTGCTCGCGCGCGCCCTGCCCCTGGGCGACCGGTCCGATGTCGACGCCGATCACTTCGCTGACGTCGTCCTCGATCACGGCGCGCGCGCCCGAACCGACCTCCTCGGTCAGCGTGAACACCGGGTGGCAGTCCATCGGGATCTCGGCGCCCGAATCGGTGATCGCCTTCAGTGCCGCCAGCAGCGATGCGACCCCGGCCTTGTTGTCGAGATAGCGCGACACGATGTAGCCGTTGTCCAGGATCTCGGGCGCGGCATCGAACGCGACGAAGTCGCCGACCTGGATTCCGAGCCGCATCGCATCGACGGGACCTTCGATCGGTTCGTCGACTCTCAGCTCGAGCTGATCCCAGCTGACCGGCTGGCGATCGATCGCCTCGTTGTACACGTGGCCCGACGCCAGCAGCGGCAGCACCGATCCGCGGTAGCGGGCGGTTTCGGTGAACACCGTGACCCGACCGCCTTCGGCCCACCGGCTCGACCAGGTGCCGATCGGCATCAGCGCGAGCCGACCGCTGGGCTTGATCTCGCGCACCATCGCGCCGAGCGTGTCCAGGTGCGCCACGATCGCGCAGGCCGGCGACGAGCGCCTGCGCTCGTGCCGCGTGCGGCGCAGGATGCCGCGGATCGTGCCGCGCCGGGTCAGCTCGTACGGAATTCCGAGCGCATCGAGCCGCCCGCCGGTGTAATGGACGATCTCGTCGGTCAGCCCGGCCGGGCTCGGGATCGCGAGCAGCTCGAGCAGCGTCGTCTTCAGGTAATCGACATCGATCGGCAGCTTTCGCATCAGGCCGAAGCAGTCAGCGGGAATAGCAGGTCGATGAAGCGCTCGGCAGTCGGCTGCGGCTGGTGGTTCGCCAGCCCGGGCCGCTCGTTCGCTTCGATCATCACGTACTCGGGCGCATCGGGTGCGGGCACCAGGAAGTCGAGGCCGACGACCGGAATCCGCAGCGCCCGCGCGACGGTTTCGGCAGCCTCGCGCAGCGCCGGGTGCAGCTGCGGCGTCACGTCGTGGATCGTGCCGCCGGTGTGCAGATTCGCCGTCTTTCGTACCTTGACCGCCTGGCCTTGCGCCAGCACCGATTCGAGCGACAAGTCCTGTTCGGCCAGGCAGCGCAGCGTCTCGTCGTCGACCGGAATCCGGCTCTCGCCGCCGGTCGCCGCGGCGCGGCGTGCGCTCTGGCGCTCGATCAGCTGCGCGACGTTCGTTTCGCCGTCGCCGACGATCTCGGCCGGCCGTCGAATCGCGGCGGCGACGACCTTGTAGCCGATCACGACGATGCGCAGGTCCTGCCCTTCGCACAGCTCCTCGAGCACGACGTGTCCGCCGACCGCGGCGGCGCGCTCGATCGCCTCGCGCATCTGCGCCACCGTGCGGATGTCGACGCTGACGCCTTTGCCCTGCTCGCCCATCGCCGGCTTGACGACGATCGCCCGATGCTCGCGCAGGAACGCCTCGTCGGCGTGCGCATCGCCGGCAACCTGCTGGCGCGGCACCCGCAGTCCGACGGCGGCCGCGCGCCGCAGCGTCAGCACCTTGTCCTGGCACCAGGTCATCGCGACGCCGCCGGTCAGGTCGGTCAGCGATTCCCGGCACAGGATCTCGTGGCCGCAGTGCCGCAGCGCGAAGATTCCTGCGGTCGAATCGAGCACCTCGACGCCGATGCCGCGGCGCAGCGCCTCGTCGACGATCAGCCGCGCATACGGGTTCAGCGCGTCGACCTCGAGCATCTCGTTCTGCGGCACCAGCAGCCGCTGGTTGATCGCGTTCTTGTGCTTGATCACGAAGCCCGGCGCTTCGTCGAAACCCATCTTCCGGTACAGCCCGATCGCCTGCTCGTTGTCGTGCAGCACCGACAGGTCCAGATAGCGCCGTCCCCGCTGCGCATAGTGCGCGATCAGCCAGCTCGTCAGCGCTTGGCCGAGCCCGGCAATCGGCGTCTGCGGATCGACGACCAGGCACCACAGACTGCTGCCGCCGGTGTCGTCGCCGAATGCGGCGACGTGGTCAATCCCCATCACCGCGCCGATCACTTCGCCCGTGCGCTCGTCCTCGGCGACCAGATAGATCAGCGCGTCGGATCCGCGCTGCGACCACACGGGTCCGTGATCGAGCGGCACCATCGAGCGCATCTTCAGCAACCGGTTGATCGCAGCGATGTCGGCGCGCGTGGTCAACGGGCGGATCGCGACGCCCTGCAGCGTCGGCATCGCGTCGACCGCGGGATCGAGCGGGCGGCGAAAGATCAGCGACGGATCGAGGAACAGCTCGATCGGCGCCTCGGCCAGCACCAGCTGCGGCGTCGCGACATACAGCGCGATGTCGCGCTGGCCCGGCTTTTCCTGCTGCAGCGCTTCGGCCAGCTGCTTCGGCGACTCGAACGACGGCGCATACAGCAGCCGGCCCCAACCGCAGTCGAGGATCGCGTTCGGACGCAGCGGAGCCACATCGATCGGTACGGCACTCATCGTGTTGGTTTCCTCATGCGTTTCAGATCCGATGGGTCTGCAGCCACGCCTCGAGCAGCGCGACCTGCCACAGCTTCGAGCCTCGCAGCGGCGTCAAATGCTCGTCGGGTTCGCGCAGCATCCGCTCGAGCGCGTCGCGCCGGAACAGCCCGCGCGAGCGCGCGCTGGTGGAATCCAGCGTGTCGCGCACGAACGCCAGGAAGTCCCCGCGCAGGTATTTCAACGCCGGCACGGGGAAATACCCCTTCGGCCGGTCGATCACGTCGGCCGGGATCACGTCGCGCGCGGCTTCCTTCAGCACGTGCTTGCCGCCGTGCGCGACCTTGTGCCGCGCCGGAATCCGCGCGGCCAGCTCGACCAGCTCGTGATCCAGGAACGGCACGCGCGCCTCGAGCCCAAAAGCCATCGTCATGTTGTCGACGCGCTTGACGGGATCGTCGACCAGCATCACCGTCGTGTCGAGCCGCAGCGCTCGATCGATCACCG
>DATLGW010000348.1:0-4334 GCA_035540315.1 Burkholderiaceae bacterium
GTCTACGGTGAAGCGCTGGCGATGCTGGTCGGCGATGCGCTGCAGGCGCTCGCATTCGATGCGCTGGCGCAGCTTTCCGAGCGGGGCGTGCCGGCGGCGGCGGCGCTGGCGGCGGTCGGCGAGCTCGCGCGCGCGGCCGGCTCGCGCGGCATGGCCGGCGGCCAGGCGATCGATCTGTGGGCCGTGGGGCGTACGCTGGATGCGGCCGCGCTGGAGCGGATGCACCGGATGAAGACCGGCGCGATGCTTGCCGCATCGGTACGGATTGGCGCACTGTGCGGCGAGCCGCTCGCGACCGCGCACCGCGCGGCGCTCGAAACGTACGGCGCGGCCGTCGGTCTGGCGTTCCAGGTCGTCGACGACGTGCTCGACGTCGAGTCCGACACCCAGACCCTCGGCAAGACGGCCGGCAAGGATTCGGAGCAGAATAAACCGACCTACGTGACGGTACTGGGGCTGGCGCAGGCCCGGCAGCTTGCGACGCGCCTGCGCGAGCAAGCGCACGACGCGCTGCAGCCGCTGGGCGAGCGCGGGCAGCGGCTGCGCGAGCTTGCAGACCTGATCGTCATGAGAAAGTCCTGAAGCAGCATGAGTGACTATCCTCTTCTGGAGCAGATCGCCGAGCCGGCGCAACTGCGGCGCCTCGAGCGCGCGCGGTTGCCGCAGCTGGCCGACGAGCTGCGGCGTTTCGTGCTCGACTCGGTGTCGCGCACCGGCGGGCATCTGTCGTCGAACCTCGGCACGGTCGAGCTGACGATTGCGCTGCATTACGTTTTCAACACGCCGTACGACCGGCTGGTATGGGACGTGGGCCATCAGTCGTATCCGCACAAGATCCTGACCGGGCGGCGCGAGGCGATGGCCAAGCTGCGCCAATACGGGGGCATCTCCGGCTTTCCGCGGCGCTGCGAGAGCGAGTACGACGCGTTCGGCACTGCGCACTCGTCGACGTCGATCTCGGCGGCGCTGGGCATGGCGGTGGCGTCCCGCGCCAAGGGCGAGAACAAGGGCGATGGCCGGCGGCGGCACGTCGCGGTGATCGGCGACGGCGCGATGAGCGCCGGCATGGCGTTCGAGGCGCTGAACAATGCCGGCGTCAGTCCCGATGTCGATCTGCTGGTGATCCTGAACGACAACGACATGTCGATCTCGCCGGCCGTGGGGGCGTTGAATCGCTATCTGGCGAGGATCCTGTCGGGGCGGCCGGTGACGCGGGCGCGCGACGTGGCGCGCAGCGTGCTGTCGAAAGTGCCGCCGGTGTACGAACTGGCCAAGCGCCTGGAGGAGCATGCGAAGGGCCTGGTCGTCCCGGGCACGCTGTTCGAGGAGTTCGGCTTCAACTACTTCGGGCCGATCGACGGACACGATCTGGATTCGCTGATCCCGACGATGGCGAACCTGCGCGCGATGCGGGGGCCGGTGTTCCTGCACGTGATCACCCGCAAGGGCCATGGCTACAAGCTCGCCGAAGCCGACCCGGTGCTGTACCACGGACCGGGCAAGTTCGATCCGGGCGAAGGCATCAAGAAATCGGGGGGCGCGCAACGGCCGACCTACACGCAGGTGTTCGGCGACTGGATCTGCGACATGGCGGCGCTCGATTCGCGGCTGATCGGAATCACGCCCGCGATGCGCGAAGGATCCGGCATGGTCGAGTTCGAGCGGCGCTTTCCGGACCGCTACTTCGACGTCGGGATCGCCGAGCAGCATGCGGTGACGTTCGCGGCCGGTCTCGCCTGCGAGGGCATGAAGCCGGTGGTCGCGATCTACTCGACGTTCCTGCAGCGCGGCTACGACCAGCTGATCCACGACGTGGCGCTGCAGAACCTGCCGGTGACGTTCGCGCTCGATCGGGCCGGCATCGTCGGCGCCGACGGGGCCACCCACGCCGGCGTGTTCGATTATGCGTACCTGCGCTGCGTGCCGAACCTGGTCGTGCTGGCGCCGTCCGACGAGAACGAATGCCGGCAGATGCTGTACACGGCTTTCCTGCACGACGGACCCGCTGCGGTGCGTTATCCGCGCGGCACCGGCATCGGCGCCGAGGTCAAGCAGGACCTGACGGCGATTCCGTTCGGCAAGGCCGAGCTGCGCCGCTCCGGCCGCCGGATCGCGCTGCTGGCGTTCGGCTCGATGCTGCACCCGGCGCTGGCCGCCGGCGAAGCGCTCGATGCAACGGTCGTCAACATGCGGTTCGTCAAGCCGCTGGACGTCGAGCTGCTGCGCGAGCTGGCGGCCACGCACGAGGCGCTGGTGACGATCGAGGAGCACGTGGTGGCGGGCGGCGCCGGCAGCGGCTGCGCCGAGGCGCTCGCGGCCATCGGCGCAGCGGTGCCGATGCTGCATCTTGGCCTGCCCGACCGTTTCATCGATCATGGCGATCCGGCGCTGCTGTTGCGCCTGGAGGGGCTCGACTCGGCCGGAATCGAGCGCTCGGTGCGAGAACGTTTCGCCGAGCTGCTCGGCGCAACGCCGAGGCTGGTCGTCAATCGTTGAGTTCCGGTTCAGATTCCCGAGGGAGTGTCCGAATGAACAGCCGCGATCCCAATGCGGTGCTGCCGATCCTGATGCCCGACGTGCAGGGCGCTGCCGACCAGCGGCGGCTGGTGATCCAGCGCGTGGGCGTGCGCGGGCTGCGCTACCCGGGGCGCTGGCAGCGCGACGACGGATCGGAGACACCGACGGTCGCCCAGTGGAACCTGTACGTCGCGTTGCCGGCCGAGCAGAAGGGCACGCACATGTCGCGGTTCGTTGCGCTGCTCGAGGAGCTCGACGAGCCGTTGTCGGTGCCCGCGCTCGCTCGGCTGCACTCGCGGATGCTCGAGCGGCTGACGGCGTCCGCGGGACGCATCGAGGTCGAGTTCCCGCTGTTCCTGCGCAAGACCGCGCCGGTGTCCGGCGTTGCGAGCCTGCTCGACTACCAGGTCGCGCTGTCGATCGACGGCGAGGCCGGCGACGGGGTCGCGACGGTGCGCGTGGTCGTGCCGGTGACCAGCCTGTGTCCGTGCTCGAAGACGATCTCGGACTACGGCGCGCACAACCAGCGCTCGCACGTCACCGTGTCGGTCACGCTGGCCGACGACGTCAGGCTCGATCTGGCCGATCTGATCGCGCTGATCGAGGAGCAGGCGTCGTGCGAGCTGTACGGGCTGCTCAAGCGCGTCGACGAGAAGTACGTGACCGAACGCGCGTACGACAATCCGAAGTTCGTCGAGGACCTGGTGCGCGACGTCGCGGCCCGCGTGCGCGAAGTCGTCGGGGACAGCGCGTTCAGCGTCGAGGCGGAGAACTTCGAGTCGATCCACAACCACTCGGCGTACGCGCGGATCGACGGCTGAACCGTCTTCAGCCAGCGTTCGCGCAGCGGGCCAGCAGGTCCGCAGCCGCGGCGGCGCCTTCGCGGGTCCAATCGTCTTCGACCAGCGACCGTTGCAGCTGCGCCGGCGTCATCGCGAGGATCTGCGAATGTTCGCCGTCGACGGCGCCCGGCTCGAACTGCGCCGGCACCGCCAGGTCGAACAGGCGCGCGCGCTCGCGATGCAGCATCGTGCAGCCGTCCTGCTCGAACAGGTAAGCCGATTCGAGCGTGCCGCGAGCGTGGGCTGACGCCGACAGCTCCGCAGGGATTCCGGCCTCCTCAGCGCATTCGCGGCGCAGCGTCGACGACACCGTTTCGCCGGCGCCGATTCCTCCGCCCACCAGCGTGTCGAGTCGTCCCGGATCCACCGGCTTGTGCAGCGCGCGGCGCGCAACCCAGATCTTCGTCGGCGCGCCGCGGTCGTCGGCGGCGAAGACGTTGACCTGGACCGTCGGCAGCAGCAACCCGAGCGGGCGCAGCAGCGCGCGCTCGATCTCGAGCAGCGGCGCGCCGTTGCGGCCCTGGATCTCGATCCGCTCGTTGCGCCAGCCGCGGATCCGGTACCGCGAGCGGGCGTCGTCGGTCCAGCGGGCGAGCGCGCGCGTGCGTGCCGCGTTCGAATCGAGCGCATCGTCCAGATGAACGCCGATCACGTCGGCGCGAAAAGGTCCTGGCTCGTGCAGTCGCGCTGCCCACTGCGGGCCGACCCAGCCGACCGGCTCGCCGCCGACGCGCAGCGGCTGCAGCACGGCGTTCAGTCGCGAAAGTTCGAGAACGACAGCGGCAGGTCCGGCACCTCCTTCTTCACCAGCTGGATCGCCGACTGCAGGTCGTCCTTCTTCGCTCCGGACACGCGTACCGCGTCGCCCTGGATCGCCGACTGCACTTTCATCTTGCTGTCCTTCAGCAGCTTGACGATCTTCTTTGCCGTATCCGACGGCACGCCGTGCCGAATCGTGATCTGCTGCTTGACCTT
>DATLGW010000349.1:0-3940 GCA_035540315.1 Burkholderiaceae bacterium
CCTCGTCCCAGACGATCGCCGGATGATCGTGCACGCCGAGGTCGCGGCCGGTGCGCCCGCAGGCCCAGCAACCGCCGGCGAAACCGATCGCGATCAAAGTCCCCCAGACCGGCGCCGGCACGAACGGATCGAGCAGCGCGAACGCGATCCATGCCGCCAGCGTCCCGACCGTGCCCGGCGCGACCGGCGCCAGCCCGCTGCCGGCGCCGAATGCGATCCACCGCGACAGCCGCGGCTTCATGAATTCGAACGTCGGCCGGGCGCCGGCAAGGCGCTCCGGAACCTCTTCGACGTCAGCGGAAATGATCGAAGCTCCTTGCATTCACCGGCAGCCTCCGGCCGTCCCGATCGACGACCCGCAGTCCCGGCTCGCGGTCGATGCGGCCGATCCGACTGATTCTAATGCCGAGGTCGGCCGCGATCGCGTCGAGCCGCGCGCGCGACGCCGGCGGCGCGGTGAACGCCAGCTCGTAGTCGTCGCCGCCGGCCAGCGCGAGCGCCAGCCGCATCGGCTCGGGCAGCGCGGCCAGCGCCGCATCGACCGGAACCGCCGGCCCGTCGATCTCGGCCCCCAGCACCTCGCCCGCGGCTGCGCTCGATCGCTCGAGCACGTGCCCGACGTCGCCGAGCAGCCCGTCGGAGACGTCGATTGCCGCATGCGCGAGCGCTCGCAGCGCCACGCCGAGCTCGATCCGCGGCACCGGCCAGTCCAGCCGCGCCGCCGCCGCGTCCGCCGCGACTCGGCCCGCCTGCCGCTCGGCCACTGCATGCGCGGCAGCGCCGAGCTCGCCGCTGACCCACAGGTCGTCGCCGGCACGCGCGCGATCGCGCCGCAGCGCCTGCTCGCGCGGCACGTGGCCGAACGCGGTGATGCAGATGTTCAGCGGACCGCGCGTGGTGTCGCCGCCGATCAGCGCGCAGCGATGCCGGTCGGCGAGCTCGAACAGACCGGCGCTGAACTCGGTCAGCCACGCCGCGTCGGCCGCGGGCAGCGCGAGCGCCAGCGTGAAAGCGAGCGGCTCGGCGCCCATGGCCGCCAGGTCGGACAGGTTGACCGCCAGCGACTTGTGCCCGATGACGCGCGGTCGCGCCTCGTCGAAGAAGTGACGTCCGCCCACCAGCATGTCGGTCGTCACCGCCAGCGCGTCCGGCGGCGCGAGCAGCGCGCAATCGTCACCGATCCCCAGCAGCGCGTCGCCGGCCGCGCCGCGGTCGAAGAACCGGCGGATCAGCGCGAACTCATCCACCGCGAGCCGGCGGCGCGCCGCGGGCGCGGGCCTCGTTCGGACGCACGCGCGCGGCGACCCTGTCGAGCACGCCGTTGACGTACTTGTAGCCGTCGGTGCCGCCGAACGTCTTCGCCAGCTCGACCGCTTCGTTGATCACGACGCGGTACGGGATCTCCAGATGCCGCATCAGCTCGTAGCATCCGAGCAGCAGCGTCGCATGCTCGACCGGGCTGAGCTCGTCGATCCGGCGGTCCAGGTGCGGCGCGAGCGCCGCGTGCAGCGCGTCGATGTCGCGGATCGAGCCGTGCAGCAGCTGGCCGAAGTGCTCGCGGTCGGCCTTGTCGAACGCCGGCGACTGGCTGATGTGCGCCTCGATCACGCCGGAATCCTCGTGCGACAGCAGCCACTGGTACAGGCCCTGCGTCGCCAGCTCGCGCGCGCGGCGGCGCGCGCTGCGCGACGGCGGCCGCGGCCCGCCGCCACGCCGCGGCTCGGCGGCTCCGGTTGCTTCGTCGTCCATCACCTCGCCTATTCGTCGGCGTCGCCGGCCAGGCTCGCGAGCGCGGCCGCCAGGTTCGCCATCTCGACGGCGGCGCGCGCGACCTCGGCGCCCTTGACCGGCGCGCGCTCGCGCGCCTGCGCATCGGTGTCGGTGGTCAGGATCCCGTTGGCGATCGGGATGTCGAAATCGAGCGCGACCCGGCTGACGCCGGCGGCGCTCTCATTGGCGACGATCTCGAAATGATAGGTCTCGCCTCGCACGACCGCGCCGAGCGCGATCAGCGAATCGAACTCCCCCGAGGCCGCCAGCTGCTTGAGCACGACCGGAATTTCCAATGCCCCCGGCACCGAGCACACGAACAGGTCGTCCTCGGCGATCCCGAGCCGCGCGAGCTCGTCGACGCAGGCCTGGCGCAGCGCGTCGCCATGCTCGGCGTTGAAGCGGGCGACGACGACGCCGACCCGCAGTCCCTCGGCGTTCTCGTCTGCTCTGAAGACCTCGATGTCCAACGGATCAAGCTCCCGGTTCGAAACCGACGACCTGCAGGTCGTAGCCGGTCATGCTCGGCATGCGCCGCGGCTGCGCGAGCAGCCGCATGCGGCCGACGCCGACGTCGCGCAGGATCTGCGCGCCGATCCCGTAGGTGCGCAAGTCGGCGGCCGCACGCCGCCGCTGCTGCACCTGGGCTTCGGCGCCGCGCGATTCGGCGGCGAGCCGCTCGAGCAGCCGCTCGCCGTCCTGCGCGCAGTTCAGCAACACCAGCACCCCCGCGGGCTGCGCCGTGATCGCCTCCAGCGCCCGCAGCACCGACCAGGAATGCATGCCGGCCTCGACGTCGAGCAGGTCGAGCACCGACAGCGGCTCGTGGACGCGCACCAGCACCTCGACCGCGGGATCGATCGATCCATGCACCAGCGCCAGGTGCGGCGAACCGCTCGGCTGGTCGCGGTACGCGATCATCCGCAGCGGCCCGAACGTCGTGCGCAGCTCGCGCTCGGCAATCCGCTCGATCAGGCTCTCGTTCGCGCTGCGGTACTGGATCAAGTCGGCGATCGTGCCGATCTTCAGCTCGTGGCGGCGCGCGAACGCGATCAGATCGGGCAGCCTCGCCATCGTGCCGTCGTCGTTGAGCACCTCGCAGATCACCGCCGCCGGCGTCAGGCCCGCGAGCTGCGCCAGGTCGCAGCCCGCCTCGGTGTGGCCGGCGCGCATCAGCACCCCGCCCGGCTGCGCCATCAGCGGGAACACATGCCCCGGCTGCACCAGGTCCTCGGGCCGCGCATCGGCCGCAACGGCCGCCTGCACGGTGCGGGCGCGGTCAGCGGCCGAGATTCCGGTGGTCACACCTTCGGCGGCCTCGATCGACACGGTGAAATTCGTGCCGTGCGCCGATCCGTTCGCGCGCACCATCAGCGGCAGGTTCAGCTGGCGGCAGCGCTGCTCGGTCAGCGTCAGGCAGATCAGGCCACGGCCGTAGCGCGCCATGAAGTTGATCGCCTCGGGCGTCACGAAGTCGGCGGCGAGCACGAGGTCGCCTTCGTTCTCCCGGTCCTCCTCGTCGACCAGGATCACCATCCGACCGGCGCGGATCTCCTCGAGGATCTCCGGAATCGAATGGACCAGGGGCTGCGGCTCGGCGGCGCCCGACTCGCGCTTAGCGAGGGTGTGCACGACGGATTGGGGCATCCAGAACCCCCGCAAGGGCGAATCAGTGTCGGAACGTCCATTCTAAAGGAGATGCCGCGCCGGGATCTCCCGGAACGACTGCCGCAGCCGCGTGGCCCGCGGATCGTTGACGCGAGGCGGCCGATCCAGTTATGTTTCATAACAATTGCCAGACGCCTCCCGATGAACCGATCCGATGAATCCGCGCCGGCCGGATTTGATCCCGCTGCGGCCAAGGCCGCCGGCCTGACGGTCGAGCGCCGCGGCGCGATCGCGCTGATCGGCATCGACCGACCGGCCAAGCGCAATGCGCTGTCGGATCCGCTGGTGCGGGCGATCGGCCACGCGTTCGGCGCGCTCGATTCGCCGGTGCGGGCCGCCGTGCTGTACGGCCACGGCGAGCACTTCTGCGCCGGGCTCGATCTGTCGGCGCTGCGCGAGCGCTCGACGACCGAGGGCGTGCTGCATTCGATGATGTGGCACGACGCGTTCGATGCGATCCAGTTCGGCAAGGTGCCGGTGATCGCGGTGCTCAAGGGCGCGG
>DATLGW010000350.1:0-1976 GCA_035540315.1 Burkholderiaceae bacterium
GTCGACATGGGTGCTACGAAATATCGGATCGGCATCGTCGGGGGCACCGGTTATACCGGCGTGGAGCTGTTGCGGCTGCTGGCGCAGCATCCGCAGGCCGAGTTGACCGCGATCACGTCGCGCAAGGAAGTCGGGATGCCGGTCGCGGAGATGTTCCCGTCGCTGCGCGGCCGCGTCGAACTCGCTTTCTCGGACCCGACCGACGCGCCGCTGCAGCGCTGCGACGTGGTGTTCTACGCCACGCCGCACGGCGTCGCGATGGCGCAGGCGCCGTCGCTGCTGGCCGCCGGCGTGCGGATCATCGATCTGGCGGCCGATTTCCGGCTCAAGGACCCGGCGCAGTTCGAGCGCTGGTACAAGCTGACGCACGCCTGCCCGCAGCTGCTGGCCGAGGCGGTCTACGGGCTGCCCGAGGTGAACCGCGACGCGATCCGCAGCGCGCGGATCGTCGGGCTGCCCGGCTGCTATCCGACGGCGGTGCAGCTGGGGCTGCTGCCGCTGCTCGAGCCGGCGGCCGAGCCGCTGCTCGAGCCCGGCCCGATCATCGCCGACTGCAAGTCGGGCGTGTCGGGCGCGGGGCGCAAGGCCGAGGTCGGCACGCTGCTGGCGGAGGTGTCCGACAACTTCAAGGCGTACGGGGTCGCCGCGCACCGCCACCATCCGGAGATCCTGCAGGGACTGGCGCAGATCGCGCGGCGGCCGGTCGAGCTGGTGTTCACGCCGCACCTGGTGCCGATGATCCGCGGGATCCTGGCCACGATCTACGTGCGGCTGTCGGCGGCCGGCCGCGCATGCGATCTGCAGCGCCTCTACGAGCGCCGCTTCGCCGACGAGCCGTTCGTCGACGTGATGCCGGCGGGCGCGTCGCCCGAGACGCGGTCGGTGCGGGCGTCGAACACGGTACGAATCGCGGTCCACCGGCGCGACAGCGACGGCAGCGGCCCCGGGTCGATCGCGACGATCCTGGTGGCCGAGGACAACCTGGTCAAGGGCGCGTCGGGGCAGGGCGTGCAGGCGATGAACCTGATGCTGGGGCTGCCGGAGACGACGGGCCTGATGCAGCTGCCGGTGTTGCCGTAGTGCCGGCAGCCTCGCTGACCGAACGGCTGTGGCGTTCGGCGCGGCGGCGCTGGATCCGTCGCGGCTGGGCGGCGACGCCGCGGCATACCGTGCGGCCTCACTTGCCGCTGGCGCTGCGGCTGTCGCTGCTGGCGACTGCGCTGCTGGTGTCCGCGGCGGCCGCGGCGATCCTCACCTGGCAGGCGGTCGTCGGCAATCCGGCGAACGAGCGGCGGCAGCTGCTGGAGACGCTCGCGCAGCTGCGCGCCGAGCTCGATGCGGTGGCCGCAGAGCGGGACCGGCTGTCGCACATCGCGCTGGCGGCTGATTCGCGGGTGACGGTCGAGCGCAGCGCCAGCGAGCAGCTGGCCGGGCAGCTGCGGCTGCTGGAGGCCGAGAACGCGCGGCTGAAAGCCGACATCGCGTTCTTCGAGACGGTGCTGCCGGCCGACGGCTCGGGCAGCGGGGTATCGATCCGGCGCTTCATGGTCGAGCCCGACGCCGCGCCGAACCGGCTGCGCTATCGGGTGCTGGTGATGGAGAGCGGCCGCGGCGATCGCGAGTTCTCGGGCCAGATGCAGCTGGTGCTGCACGGGTCGGCCGGCGGCAAGCCGGTCTCGGTGACGCTGCCCGAGGAAGGCGACGCGGGGCTCAAGGAGCAGCTGCAGCTGGCGTTCAAGCGTTATTCGCGGGTCGAAGGCAGCTTCAGCGTGCCCGCCGGAATCGTGGTGAAATCGGTGCAGCTGCGGGTGCTCGAGCGTGGCGCGGTGCGCGCCCAACAGACGGTGGCGCTGTAACCCGAGGCCGCAGGGAGGGGCGATGTTCAGGAAGAAACCGCAGGAAACGATCGACAGCCTGATTGCCGGCGGCACCACGATCGAGGGCGAGGTGCTGTTCGCCGGCGGGCTGCGGATCGA
>DATLGW010000351.1:0-10419 GCA_035540315.1 Burkholderiaceae bacterium
GAGTGCACGGCGCCAAGATCCTTCTGGAAAGCGACCGCGCCCATCGTCGACGCGATCATCATCTGCGAGCGCGCCTGCAGGTTGCCGGGCTCGGCGACTGCGACCGGCAGCGCGGCCGCGGCGATCCGCACGCCCTCGAGCCCGATGCCGTCGCACATCGGGTGGAACACCGGCGACAGGTAAGACTCGACGTTGTGCGTGAACGCGTCCATTCCGGTGGCCGCAGTCACTGCGGCCGGCAGCCCGAGCGTGAGCTCCGGGTCGGCGAACACCTCGCGCGGCAGCAGCGCCGCGCCGAACACGATCCGTTTGATCCGCGTGTCGTCCTCGGAGATCACGCTCGAGCGCCCGACCTCCGAGCCCGTGCCGGCGGTCGTCGGCAGCGCGACCAGGTACGGTAGCGGCTGCTCGATCGGGCGCGGATTCGGCGCGTCCCATGCATAGTCGAGCACGTCGCCGTCGTGCACCGCGAGCACCGCGACGACCTTCGCGACGTCGAGCGCTGCGCCGCCGCCGAATCCGATCACTGCGTCGGCGCGGTGCGCGCGCGCTGCCGCGGCGCCCGCCATCGCCTGCGCGCGGGTCGGGTTGCCGTGGACGCCGTCGAACAGCGCGACATCGAAGTCGGCCTCGAGCTGGGCGCGCAGCTGCGCGGCCGGCGGCAATGCGGCGAGCGCGCGGTCGGTGACCAGCAACGGCCGGCGCACCCGCGCCGAGCGCAGCTGCGCATTGACGAGGCGGCGCGCGCCGGCGCCGAAGTGGATCGTCGTCGGGAAGGCGAAGCGGCTGATCTGCATGCCGGTGGATTCAGATGATCTCGAAGTAACGCTTCAGCTCCCAGTCGGTCACCGCATCGAGCGACTGGCGCCACTCCCATTCGCGGGTCGCGGCGAAGTGATCGACGAACGCGTCGCCGAACCAGTCGCGCGCCAGCTCCGACGCGCGGAAGATCTCGGTCGTCTTCTCCAGCGTGCGCGGTGCCCGCGGCACGTCTTCGGCGCCGACGTTGGTTCCGGTGATCGGCGGCGTTCGCAGCGGCAGCGCGTTCTCGACGCCGTGCATGCCGGCGGCGATCACCGCGGCGAGCGCCAGATACGGGTTGATGTCGGCGCCGGGGCAGCGGGTCTCGAGCCGCGTCGATTTCGGCGAGCCGGCGATCACGCGAAAGCTCGCAGTCCGGTTGTCGATGCCCCACGTGGGCTTGACCGGCGCCCAGAATCCGTCGACCAGGCGCTTGTAGCTGTTCACGGTCGGCCAGAACATCGGCGCGAACTGCAGCAGCGCGTCGAGCTGTCCGGCCAGGTAATGCTCGAACACCGCGCTCATCGCGTGGCGTGCGCCGGCATCGTGGAACACGTTGCGCGAACCGTCGGACAGGCTCTGGTGCACGTGCCCGGAGCAGCCCGGATAGTTCGGGTTCCACTTCGCCATGAAGCTGGGCATGATGCCGAAGCGGTGGCCGATCTCCTTGCACCCGGTCTTGAACAGGATCGCGCGATCGGCCGCCTCGAGCGCGTCGGAGAACAGGATCGCCGCTTCGTAGACGCCGGGGCCGGTCTCGGTGTGCAGGCCCTCGAGCGGCACGCCGAACGCGAGCATCTCGTCCATCAGCGCGTTGAAGAATTCCCGGTTCGCGTTCGCGCGCAGCAGCGAGTAGCCGAACATCCCCGGCGTCAGCGGCTGCGGATCGACGCCGCGCTTGGCGGCCCAGCTGGCCGGGGTCTCGGCGAAGTTGAACCACTCGTATTCGACGCCGCACATCGGCTTGAAGCCCGCCTTCTCGGCGCGCGCCAACACCCGCTTGAGCAGCTGGCGCGGGCAGGCCGGGTGCGGCTGCCCGTCGCCGGCGACGAAGTCGGCGAGGAAGAACGGCACGCCGCCGTCCCACGGAACCGCGCGCTGCGTGGCGACGTCGATGCGTGCAAGCGCATCGGGGAACCCCATGTGCCATCCGGTCAGCTGCGTGTTGTCGTAACACGCGTCGTGGCTGTCCCAGCCGAACACGACGTCGCAGAAACCGAAGCCGGATTCGACCGCCGACTCGAACTTGTCCAGATGCAGGTATTTGCCCCGCAGGATCCCGTCGATGTCGGAGACGGCGACCTTGACCTTGGTCGCTTTGGAGGCGCGCACCAGTTCGATCGCATGCGCTGCGCTGGGTCGGATCATCGCTGCCGCTCCGTCCGGAAGGCTCAGTACGGTGTCAGCCGCAAGAATATCAGCGCGACGGCACGCGCAGCACGTCGACGATCGCGTCAGGCCAGCCGCAGCGCGAAAATCCCGGCGACGATCGAGACCGCGCCGGCCCAGCGCAGCGGGCCGGCCCGCTCCTTCAGCAACAGCGCGCCGATCAGCATCGCGAACAGCACGGACGTCTCGCGCAGCGCCGCCACCAGCGCCACCGGCGCCTGCGTCATCGCCCACAGCGCGATGCCGTATGCCGCCCAGGCGGCGATCCCGACGCCCAGCGGCGCAACGCCGCGGGCACGCGCATACGCGACCAGCGAGCGGCCGCGCAGCGCCCACACCAGCGCGAACACCGCGACGCCCTCGAGCAGCGCGAGCCAGACGACGTAGCTCCAGGCGGTGGGCGCGCTGCGCACGCCGATCGAATCGACGACCGTGTACGCGACGATCGTCGACGCAGTCAGCAGCGCCCAACCCACCGCCTTGCCGCGCTGGTTGTGCGACACGGACGCGACCGACCCGCGGGCGGCGTCGGCGCGAGACGACGTTCCCGCACCGGACGTCACTGCGAGCCCGCGCGCCAGCCCGATCGTCAGCACGCCGCCGGAGATCGCGGCGATCCCGAGCCAGCCGGCCAGCGGCGGCCACTCGCGCAGCACGACCCCCGCAGTCAGCGCAGTGAACATCGGCGCGGTGCCGCGCATGATCGGATACGAGAAGCTCAGGTCGGAATTGCGGTAGGCCGCGGCGAGCGCGAAGTAGTACAGGCAGTGGATCGTCACCGATGCGGCCAGGCACAGCGCGGCGACGCTGCCGGGGAGATCGACGTACGGAACGAGCAGCAACGCCGGCACCGCGACCCAGGCATGGATCAGCGTCGTTTCCAGCAGCGGATCGCGGCCGACCTTGATGAACGCGTTCCAGGCGGCGTGCAGCAGCGCCGCGCCCAGCACGGCGAGCGTGACCTGCAGCGTCACGTCGGGGCGCGGGCAGCGGCGCCGGAATCGCGCAGGCAGCGGCGCACGGTATCGAGGTAATGCGACAGCGGCGGCGTTCGCCGGCCCGGCACCTTCGCCGCATCGTCCCAGCGCCGCAGCCGGACGGCGTCGGCCGCGAACGGCAGCGCCGCGAATCGCTGCGCCTGCACGGCACCGAAGGCGCCGCCCTGCAGACGCAGGCTGCGCACCGAGTCGGGCGAAAGCCGCGCCAGGTAGTCCGGCTCGACTGCGCACAGATAACGCTTGGCGTCGACGTGCAGGCGGATCGGCGCGATCACCGCGTCGTCGAACGAGCCGCGCAGGAACGGCACCGCTGCGTATTGGTGCCGATCGTCGATCTCCCGCAGCGTCGGCGTCTCGCCCTGGTCGTTCAGCAGGTGGCCGATGTCGTGCAGCAGCGCGGCGCACACCAGCGCATCGGCTGCGCCGTCGCGCTCGGCCGCTTGCGCCGACTGCAGCGCGTGTTCGAGCTGGCTGACCTGCTCGCCGCTGTACGCGCGATCGCCGCCGCCGGCGAACAGCCGCTCGATCCGTTGCACGATCTCGGCGCTCACCGGTCAGGCCTGCGCGTGGTTCAGCGCCAGGTCGAACGCATCGAAGTTGCGCCAGCGCCGCTTCGGGTCCAGCCCGCTCGCGCGCCGGTTCATCAGCAGCGGCACCCGCTGCTCCGACACGCCGCCGTGCGAACGCAGCGGCTCGTCGAGCCCGGACAGATCGTGCTTCGTCGCGCAGGTTCCCAGCACGACGTCGCGCCGCGACACGATGACCAGGTCGCCGATGCGGTCGGGCGGCAGCTCGAAGCGCGCTGCCGCGTCGGCGCGCGACAGCACCTGCTCGATGCCGGCGACGTCCGACAGCCGCTGCTGCGCTGCGGCTGCGTCGGCGGCGCGCTCGAAGTAGACGGTCGCGAACGAGCCGAGCGCACCGTGGTGCACGACGTACGGGTCGGTGATCGGCAGGATCACGCGCGCGGCGCGCTCGCCGAGCGCGCGATCGAGCAAGTCCTGCAGGTAGATCACGTTCGGACGGCCGTCGGGCAGGTGTTTCGCATTCATGCCGTGATCGGCGGTCACGACGATCGTCGCGCCGAGCGCATCGAGCTGAGCTAGGTAGCCGTCGATCATCGCGTAGAAGCGGTCGGCGGCGGGGCTGCCGGGAGCGGCCTTGTGCTGCACGTAGTCGGTGGTGGAAAGGTACATCACGTCGAATCGCTCGCGCCGCATCAGCTCGACTGCGGCCGCGAAAACGAATTGCGACAGCTCGGCGCTGTAGACCGACGGCACCGGCATCCCGACGCGCTGCACGACCTGGTCGATGCCGTTTTCCTGCAGCGTCGCGTCGGCGGCCTTCTCGGACGAGAAGCAGACGCCGCGCATGCCGTGACCGAGCAGCCGCCGCAGCTTGTCCTTGGCGGTGATCACCGCGACCCGGGCGCCGGCGTCGGCGAGCGCGGCGAGGATCGTCGGCGCGCGCAGGTACTTCGGGTCGTTCATCATCACTTCGGCGCCGGCGTCGCGGTCCCAGAAATAGTTGCCGCAGATGCCGTGCACCGACGGCGGCACGCCGGTCACGATCGACAGGTTGTTCGGATTCGTGAAGCTCGGGACGACGCAGTCGGCGGTCAGCGGCGTGCCCTCGCGCATCAGCCGCGCGAAGAAGGGCGCCGCGCCGTGCTCGATCGCGCGTGCAGTGTAGTCCGGCTCGCTGCCGTCGATGCACACGACGACTTGCGGCGAGGACGGCAGCCGGTAGCGGCGTCCGCTCACGTCGATCTCGGCTCGCGTCAGCATTCGGATCCTCCGGTTCGCCGTTCGTATTTCGAAAATGGTTGGCCCGCGGCGGCGCTCAGTCGGCCGCAGGCTGCGCATCGTGAGCGCGACGCATCCGGCGCCGCGAGCTGCGCACGTGCGCGCGCAGCGCGCGGCCTGCCGCGTCCGGATCGCGCGACGCGATCGCCGCGACGATCGCCCGGTGCTCGTCGTTCGACACCGGCAGGCCGCCGCCTTGCACCAGAGCGCGCAGCCGAAACAGGTGCAGCTGCTTGATCAGCCGCCGGTAGGTCGCGACCAGCGTGTCGTTGCCGGTCATCTCGACCAGCGCATCGTGGAACCGAAGGTTCAGCGCCAGGTAGCCTTCGGCGTCGCCGCGGCGCGCGGCATCGTCCATCGGCGCGAGCATCGCGCGCAGCGCGCTCAGCTGCGCCGGCGTGATGCGGCGCGCCAGCCGCCGTCCGACCAGCTCGTCGAGCGCCTCGCGCACGTCGTAGATGCCCTCGGCCTCGTCGACGCCGATGCGCCGCACGAACACGCCCCGGTTCTTTTCCTGCCGCAGCAGGCCCGCTTCCTCGAGCGCGCGCAGCGCCTCTCGGACCGGGCCACGGCTGGTGCCGTAGCGCACCGCGAGCTCGACTTCGTTGACGCGCTCGCCGGCGGCGAGCCGGCCGCTCAGGATCAACTGCTCGATGTCCTGCTGCATCAGCATCGGCAGCGACTGCGTGCGCAGCAGCCGCAGCGGATCGCCGGTTTCGTCGCGCAGGTTCATGTGGCCGCACAGTGTACTGCGGCGTCTGCAGACTGTCGACAGTTGACGTTGAGTCAGCGCTCCAATAATGTCGCGCAAAACCACGAGGAGGAGGACCGGACCGTGAAACACCTGCTGAAGATGCTGGCGTGCGCGGTCGTTCCGGCGCTGTGGGTCGCCGCGGCGCAAGCGCAGTCGCGCACGACGCTGCTGGTCTACACCGCGCTCGAGACCGACCAGCTGAAGGCCTACAAGGACGGCTTCGAGAAGGCGCACCCCGACGTGGAGATCCGCTGGGTCCGCGACTCGACCGGGATCGTCACGGCGAAGCTGCTGGCCGAGAAGGCGAACCCGCAGGCCGACGTCGTGATGGGCGTGGCCGCCAGCAGCCTGACGATCCTCGATGCCGAGGGAATGCTCGCGCGCTACCGGCCGCGCGGATTCGAGTCGCTCGATCCGAAGTATTCGGACGCCAAGGATCCGCCGGCTTGGGTCGGCATGGACGTCTGGGGCGCGACGGTGTGCTTCAACACGATCGAGGCGAAGAAGCGCGGCATTCCGAAGCCCGAGTCGTGGAAGGACCTGACGAAGCCGGTCTACAAGGGCCAGGTCACGATGCCGCATCCGGCCTCGTCGGGCACGGGCTTCTTCGACGTGACTGCGTGGCTGCAGCTGTGGGGCGAGGCCGAGGGATGGAAGTTCATGGATGCGCTGCACGAGAACATCGCGCAGTACACGCACTCGGGATCCAAGCCGTGCCGGCAGTCCGGCGCCGGCGAATTCGTCGTCGGCATCTCGTTCGACTATCGGGCGAACCAGGTCAAGGCGAGCGGCGCGCCGGTCGAGCTGATCTTCCCCAAGGAGGGACTGGGCTGGGACATCGAGGCGATCGCGATCATGCGCACCACGCCGAAGATGGACGCCGCGAAGAAGCTGGTCGACTGGTCGGCGACCGAGGAGGCGAACCGGCTGTACCAGAAGAACTTCGCGATCGTCGCGCACCGCAACGTCAAGGCGACGCTGCCGAACATCCCCGCCGACTACGAGAAGATGCTGGTGAAGAACGATTTCGCGTGGGCGGCGAAGAACCGCGACCGGATCCTGGCGGAGTGGAACCGGCGCTACAACGCGAAGGCCGAGCCGAAGTAGGCGCGGTGCACGGCGTCCCGGTGCCCGACGCCGCCGGCGCGCCGGCGGCGTTGCGCGTGCGGCGACTCGGCAAGCGCTTCGGCGATTTCGTCGCGCTCGCAGACGTCGACCTGGACGTGCGCCCGGGCGAGCTGCTGTGCCTGCTCGGACCGTCGGGCTGCGGCAAGACCACGCTGCTGCGGATCATCGCGGGGCTGGAGACGCAGACCGCGGGGCAAATCGAGCAGAGCGGCCGCGACGTGTCGGCGCTGCCGCCGCACCGCCGCGACTACGGCATCGTGTTCCAGTCGTACGCGCTGTTTCCGAACCTGACGGTCGCCGAGAACGTCGGTTACGGGCTGGTGAACCGGCGGCTGGGCCGCGCGGCGATCGCCGAGCGCGTCGCCGAGCTGTTGCGGCTGGTCGGGCTGCCCGACGCGGCGGCGAAGTACCCGGCGCAGCTGTCGGGCGGCCAGCAGCAGCGGGTCGCGCTGGCGCGCGCGCTCGCGCCGCGGCCGGGCCTGCTGCTGCTCGACGAGCCGCTGTCGGCGCTCGATGCGCTGGAACGGGTGCGGCTGCGCGGCGAGATTCGGCGGCTGCAGCAACAGGTCGGCGTGACGACGGTGCTGGTCACGCACGACCAGGAAGAAGCGCTGTCGATCGCCGACCGCGTGGTCGTGATGAACCGCGGCCGAATCGAGCAGGTCGGCGCGCCGCAGGAGATCTACGAGCGGCCGGCGACGCGTTTCGTCGCCGATTTCGTCGGCAAGGCGACGGTGCTGGAAGCCACGGTCGTCGCGCCGGGCCGATATCGGGTCGGCGAGCTGGAGCTGACCGCGGCGCTGCCGCAGGACGACAGCGCCGGCGCCGCGATGCCGCCGGGCGCGCGGGTGCGGTTGTACCTGCGACCCGAGGACCGCGTCGTCGACGGGCCGCTCGCGGGGCTGCCGAACCTCGTCAGCGGCGCGATCGAGAAGGTCGAGTTTCTCGGCGGCCAGTGCCTCGCCGAAGTGTCGGTCGGCGGCCTGAACGGCCACCGGATCGCCGTGCAGCTTTCGCTGAGCCAGATGCGCGATCGGGGGCTGGCGCCGGGCGCGCGGCTCGAGTTCGCGCTGCGCCCCGAGCGGATCCGGGTATTCGGCGAGTCGGCCGCCTGAGCCGCAGCCAGTGCGCGCCGCCGACCGGGAGATCCTGCGATGTCGCTGCAGCATGCGCTGAGGCAGCGCGCGCCGCGCGAAACCGCGGTCGCGCAACGGCTGACCGGCGACGACCTGATCGCGCGGGTGCTGCTGATCGCGGCGGCGCTGTTCCTGCTGCTGTTCCTGTTCGCGCCGATGATCGCGATCTTCATGCGGGTGCTGCTCGACTCGCGAGGCGAGTTCGTCGGGCTCGCGCATTTCCGCGACTACTTCGCCACTCCGGGCGTGTGGCGCTCGGCCTGGAACTCGGTGTGGGTGTCGGCGACGGTCGCGCTGATCACGGTGCCGCTCGCGTTCGTGTTCGCCTACGCGCTGACGCGTTCGTGCATGCCGGGCAAGGGCGTGTTCCGGCTGATCGCGCTGATCCCGCTGCTGTCGCCGTCGCTGCTGCCGGCGATCTCGTTCATCCAGTGGTTCGGCAACCAGGGCGCGCTCAGGCCGCTGCTCGGCGATGCGCAGATCTACGGCGCGCCCGGCATCATCATCGCGCAGGTCTACAACACGTTTCCGCACGCGCTGATGATCCTGGTCACTGCGCTGGCGCTGGCCGATGCGCGGCTGTACGAGGCGGCCGATGCGCTGGGAACCCGCGCATGGCGCAAGTTCACGACGATCACGCTGCCGGCGTGCAAGTACGGGCTGTTGAGCGCCGTCACCGTCGTGTTCACCTACGTCGTCAGCGACTTCGGCGCGCCCAAGGTGATCGGCGGCAATTTCAACATGCTGGCGATCGACGTGTTCAAGCAGGTGATCGGCCAGCACGACTTCTCGCGCGGCGCCGTCGTCGGGCTGCTGCTGCTGGTGCCCACCGCGCTCGCGTTCGCAGTCGATCGCCATGCGCGACGTCGGCTGCGCGCGCAGCTGACGGCGCGATCGGTGCCGCTGTCGCCGCGGCGCCGGCCGCTGTTCGACGCGGCAATGACCGCGTATTGCGCGCTGGTCTGCGCGGCGCTGCTGGCGGTGATCGGCATGGCCGTCTTCACGTCCGCGATCCAGCTGTGGCCGTACAACCTGACGCCGACGCTGCGCCACTACCGCTACGTGCTGGTCGAAGGCGACATGGCCGGCGCGTTCTACAACAGCCTGCGGCTCGCCGGCTGGACCGCGCTGTTCGGCACGGCGATCGTGTTCGTCAATGCGTACCTGATCGAGAAAACGCGCGGGCTCGACTGGGCCCGGCCGGCGATGCACCTGATGGCGATGCTGTCGATGGCGGTGCCGGGACTGGTGCTGGGGCTGGGCTACATCATGTTCTTCAACCATCCGTCGAACCCGCTGGGCGGGCTGTACCAGACGATGGCGATCCTGGTGCTCGCGACGGTCGTTCACTACTACACGCCCAGCCACCTGACCGCGGTCACTGCGCTGCAGCAGCTCGACGCCGAGTTCGAGTCGGTGTCGGCGTCGCTGAAGGTGCCGTTCTACCGCACGTTCTGGCGGGTGACCGTGCCGGTGTGCCTGCCGGCGCTGCTGGAGATCGCGCGCTACTTCTTCGTGGTGTCGCTGGCGACGCTGTCGGTGGTCGTGTTCCTGTACTCGTACGATACGGTGTTGGCGTCGGTCGCGATCATGAACCTGGACGAGGCCGGCGACGTCGGTCCGGCGGCAGCGCTCGCGACGCTGGTCGTAGTGGCGTCGGCGGCGATCTGCGCGGTCTACGCCGCGCTGGCGCGGCTGCTGGTCGCGCGCACGCAGCGCTGGCGCGCGCCGGCGGCCGCCTGAACTTCGAGCGCCCGCCGCCGGCAACCGAACTGGAACTTTCCGATCCGATCCTGGAGTTGCGATGAACGAGCCGACCACGCCGATCCTGTTGACGCCGGGCCCGCTGACGACGTCGGCCGCGACCAAGCGGGCGATGCTGCGCGATTGGGGGTCATGGGACCGCGACTTCAATGCGATCACCGGCCGCGTGCGCGAGCAGCTCGTGCGGCTGGTCAATGCGCAGGCGACGCACGAATGCGTGCCGATGCAGGGCAGCGGCACGTTTTCGGTCGAGGCCGCGATCGGCACGCTGGTGCCGCGCGACGGCCACGTGCTGGTGCCCGTCAACGGCGCCTACTGCGAGCGGATCGCGCGGATCTGCGGCTATCTCGGCCGCCGCCACACGACGCTGCGCTACGCCGAGGACGCGGCGGTGCGCGCCGACGACATCGGGCGCGCGCTCGCGCAGGACCGCTCGATCACGCACGTGGCGCTCGTGCACTGCGAGACCAGCACCGGGATCCTGAACCCGCTGCCGGAGATCGCGCAGGCGGTCGCCGCGGCCGACCGCCGGCTGATCGTCGACGCGATGAGCTCTTTCGGCGCGATCGACATCGACGCGGCATCGGCGCCGTTCGACGCGGTCGTCGCCGCGTCGGGCAAGTGCATCGAGGGCGTGCCGGGAA
>DATLGW010000352.1:0-3684 GCA_035540315.1 Burkholderiaceae bacterium
GCTGAGCCCGCAAACAACGCGCGCGGCGGCGGCAGGCGAGCGACGGAATGAAAACGGCCGGGACGATGCCCGGCCGCATTCGCCCTTCCGCGCGGTCGCGTCAGATGCCGCGCGCCTTGTGCAGCCGCTCGTGCCGATCGATCGACTTCACCGGGACTTCCTTGACGTCGCCGTCCTTCAGCAACCGCAGCGTCACCGTGGTTCCGGCGGGCCCGTGGCTCCAGACCTTGCGATAGAACTCCGCCTGGTCGGTGACCTTGTCGGCGCCCACGCCCAGCACGATGTCGCCCGGCGTGATTCCGGCTTCCTCGGCCGGACCGGCCTTCGCGACCCGCGTGACCATCAGGTTGCCGCGCACGCTCTCGGTCGTGATGCCCAGCCACGGCTGTACGGCGCCGCTGCGGCGGCCCTTGGCGATCAGGTCGTCCAGAATCGGCTTCAGCAGATTCACCGGCACCCACATGTTGCCCGGGACCCCCGGCTGGTTCGCGGCCGCATCGTTGACGATCAGCGAACCGACGCCGAGCAGCTTGCCGTCGTGGGTGAACAGCGCCGCGCCGCTCCAGTTGTTCACCGGCGGGAACGTGAAGATCGCCTGCTCGATCAGGTACTCCCAGCTGCCGCTGAACGGCTTGCGCGACAGCACGACGATCTCGGTCGCCTCCGGCTCGCCCGCGCCCAGCACCAGCACGCGGTCGCGCTCCTTCAGCGCATCGGAGTCGCCCAGCGGCATCGGCTTGCCGTCGAGCGGCAGCGCCGTCTGCACGACGCTGAAGCCCGACGCATGGTCATAGCCGGCGACCGTGCCGGGAATCCTGCGTCCGGCGGCGGTCGTGACCATGACGGCATCGGCCTCGAGCGTCAGATAGCCGATCGTCAGCACCGTGCGCTCGTCCAGGATGATGCCGTTGCCGAAGCGCACCGGCCCGAGCTGCTGCGACGACGTCGCCTCGGCGGGGGCCTTGGCGTCGACGCGCACGATCGAATCGTTGTACCGGGTCAGGTCGATTCCCGGGGACTGCGCCCGGGCCGTCGCCGGCACGGTGCGCTCCGAAGGCGCTCCCTGCGCATTCGCCGCCAACGCCGCGCCCAAGTACAGCGCTGCTGCGACCAGCGGCAGCGCCATAAGGTACAGGACATGACGCCGCGGCCTGGCGAAGGCTGAGGGCGCCGTGGGTCTGTTCACGCGCACCATGACTCGATAACCTCCTTGAGGCCCGGGATATTCGATTCTCGGGCCCGCATCAATGAAAGACAAGCGCCGGCCGGCGTTTCCGTGATTTTTGCCAAGCGATTTTCGGGCCCGCTTTCGGCCGCCGGCGCGCGGGGTTCATCCGGGAGGACGTGGGCTTGCCGCACCACTCGCTTTGACCGCCGCTTCCGAAGCCTCTTATAATCCACAGGCTTTGTCCGCCGCATCCCGTCCTGCGAGGTTTTCGATGTTGATCGCAGTCGGTTTGCAGATCGCCGCGGTCGTAGCGCTGGCCTTGGGCGCCGCCGTTGCGGCGGGTTGGCCGAGCGCCGGATTCGTGGTGCTCGGCGGCGCGGCGGCAATCATCCCGAACGGCCTGTTTGCCTTGCGGCTCGCGGCTCAACGGGGAAAGCCGACGGATTCATACCCGGTCGTGTTCTTCCTCGGCGAGTTCGCGAAGATCGGCCTGACGATTGCGCTTCTGGCGCTGATCGGCCGGTGGATCGACGACGTCCGTTGGCTGCCCTTGCTGCTGGGGTTGATTGTCGCGCTGAAGGCTCCGCTGTTCGCGCTGCTGTTGGCGCGCGACGTTGCGGGCCCCGGCGCGCGGATGCCGCAGCGACGACCGGCGCAGTTCGGCGCCGGCCGATGAAGTAAGAAGACGACGCCTCGAAGAAATCGAAGACTCAGCCGATACGATCGCAGCCATGGCAGCCGGACCGAACGCAGGACCCACTTCCACCGACTACGTCGTCCATCACCTCACTCATCTCAACACGACCGGCGAGGCGCAGCGAAACGTCGTCGACTTCACGATCATCAACCTCGACAGCGTGTTCTGGTCGATTGCGATGGGCGTGCTCGCGGCGTGGTTCCTGTGGCGCGGCGCGAAGATGGTCACCACCGGCGTGCCCAACCGCTTCGTCGGCGCAGTCGAGTCGCTGGTCGAGTTCGTTCACGAGCAGGCCCGCTCGATCGTCAAGGGCGACCTGACGTACGTGGCGCCGCTGGCGCTGATCTCGTTCGTCTGGATCGTGCTGATGAACGCGATGGACCTGGTGCCGGTCGATCTGATCCCGCGGATCTGGGAAGGCATCTACTGGGCGCTTGGGCTCGATCCGCATCATGCGTATCAGCGGGTGGTCGCGACCGCCGACCTGAACGTGACGCTGGGCATGTCGCTGACGATCCTGCTGGTGTCGCTGTACACGCGGATCAAGGTCGACGGCGCCGGCGGCTTCATTCACGGCCTGATCGCCGCGCCGTTCGGCGACAAGTGGTACCTGGCGCCGTTCAACCTGCTGCTGCAGCTGATCGAGTACGCGGCCAAGACGATCTCGCTGGGCATGCGACTTTTCGGCAACATGTTCGCCGGCGAGCTGCTGTTCATCCTGATCGCGCTGCTCGGCGCCACCGGAGCGATCTGGGGTTTCGGGCTGCATTTCCTGACCGGCTTCGCCTGGGCGGTCTTTCACCTGCTGATCATCACGCTGCAGGGCTTCATCTTCATGATGCTGACGCTCGTGTACATCGGCCAGGCGCACGAAGGCCACTGATCGCCCGGCCGTCCCGAACCGCTTTTCCATCCAACGGTCTCATCTGATAGGAGTCGACATGACCAACGTAGCTTTCGTCGCGATCGCCACCGGCCTGATCATCGGGCTGGGCGCCCTGGGTGCCTGCATCGGCATCGGCATCATGGGCGGCAAGTACATGGAAGGCGCCGCGCGGCAGCCCGAGCTGATGGATCGGCTGCAGACGAAGATGTTCCTGCTGGCGGGTCTGATCGACGCGGCGTTCCTAATCGGCGTCGGTATCGCGATGATGTTCGCGTTCGCCAACCCGTTCGGCGCGTAAGCGGCAACGGGAGTCGCCGCGACAGCGGTCGGTTCGCACTCGCATAGGAGTCAGTCGTGTACCTGAACGCGACGCTAATCGTCCAGATGATCGTCTTCGGCGCGCTGTGGTGGTTCACCGCGCGGTACGTGTGGCCGCCGATCACCAAGGCGCTCGACGAGCGCTCGCGCCGCATTGCCGAAGGGCTGGCCGCCGCCGACAAGGCGAAGGCGGATCTGGCTGCCGCCGAACGTCGCGCCGAAAGCGAGATCAAGGCAGCGCGCGAGAGCGCCGCCGAGGTCCGCGCGACCGCCGAGCGCCAGGCCTCGCAGATCCTCGACGAGGCGCGCGCCGAGGCCGCGAACATCGTCGCGGCCGCGCGCAAGGCCGCCGAGCAGGAAGCCGAGCTCGCGTCGCAGCGCGCGAAGCAGCAGCTGCGCGAACAGGTCGCGCAGCTCGCGGTCGTCGGCGCCGAGCGGATCCTGATGCGCGAGATCGATGCGGCACGCCATGCCGATCTGGTCGCGAACCTGAAGAACGAGCTGGTGTAGGAACGCAACGATGGCCGAATCGCTGACGATCGCGCGGCCGTACGCCGAAGCCGCATTCGGCTTCGCGCGCGACGGCAACGCCATGCAGTCGTGGTCCGAGGCGCT
>DATLGW010000353.1:0-10733 GCA_035540315.1 Burkholderiaceae bacterium
GTTCCGAGCCGAGAGGCGGCAGCCGATGCCTGACGTGCGCGTGCTGGTCGTCGACGACGAGCCGGATGCGCGCGAGCTGCTGCGGCATGTGCTCGAGGAGCGCGGAGCCGTCGTCAGCGTCGCAGCGTCGGCGCTCGAAGCGCTCGACGCATTCGAAGCGCAGCCCCCGCAACTGGTGATCTGCGACATCGGCATGGCCGGCATCGACGGCTACGAGCTCGTCCGCCGGATCCGCGCGCGGCCGCCCGAGCTCGGCGGCCGCATTCCGGCGGTGGCGGTCACTGCGTTCGCGCGGACCGAGGACCGCACGCGCGCGCTGCTCGCCGGCTTCAATGCGCACCTGGCCAAGCCGATCGACTCGAGCGAGCTGGTCGCCGCGCTCGCGAGCCTGGCCGCGCTCGGCGGGACCTCGTTAGCGACGTGAGCGTTCGGCGAGCCAGCGCTGCACGTCGTCGGCGCCGCCGATCCGGCGGCCGTTCGCGAACACCTGCGGCACCGTGCGCTCGCCGCTGACGGCGGCGACCGCGCGCATCCGCACTGCCGCGGGCAGCTCGATCTCGACGAAGTCGATGCCGGCGTCTCGCAGCACCCGCTTGGCGCGCGCGCAGTGTTCGCAGCCGGCGCGAACGAACGCGGCGACCTGGTCGGGTCGGCGCGCTTTCGGGTTGATGTAGTCGAGCATCGTATCGGCATCGGAAACCTCGAACGGGTCGCCCGGCCGATCCGGCTCGATGAACATCTTCTCGATCCGCCCGTCCCGAACCAGCATCGAATACCGGCGCGAACGGCGACCCTGGTTCTCGCCGGTCTTGTCCACCAGCATTCCCATCTGCTCGGTGAAGCTGGCATTGCCGTCCGGGATCATCGCGACGTTGCCGCAACCCTGTTCGATCGCCCACTGCTGCATCACGTAGGGGTCGTTGACCGACAGGCAGACGACCGAGTCGATGCCGTTGTCGCGGAATACCGGTGCCAGCTCGTTGTACCGTGGCAGGTGCGAGGACGAGCAGGTCGGCGTGAATGCGCCCGGCAGCGCGAACACGACGACGTTCTTGCCGGCGAACAGCTCGCGCGTGTCCGTCGTCGCCCATCCGCTGTCGCGCCGGATCCGGAAGCTGACGTCGGGAACTCGATCGCCTTCGCGGCGTGTCGACGCGTTCATCAGCGACTCCGTTGGACGATGCGAGCGCCGTTGCACTGCTGCAGGAACCGCAGCAGTGCGGCCTCCGGCGGTCGCAACCCCTTGCGCGGGCGCGCCGGCGGCAGCGAGAACAGGTCCCCGCTCTGGTACGACTCGATGATTGCCGGGTGGATATAGCAGCGGCGGCAGATCGCCGGCGTGTTGCGCAACCGGCGCGCGACCTCGGCGACGGTCGCGACGACGATCTTCTTCGACTCGGCGGCTGTCTGCCATCGAAGCTGGCGCAGGCACTCGAGCGCGTAGACGCTGGCTCCCCAGGTCCGGAAGTCCTTCGCGGTGAACTCGCCGCCGGCGGTCTCGTGCAGGTACTCGTTGATGTCGGCCGACCCGATCAGGCGGTTCTCGCCGTCGTCGTCGACGCACTGGAACAGCTCCTGGCCAGGCAGATCGATGCACTGGCGCACGATTCGCGCAATGCGCGGGTCGTGGACCTCGATGTCGTGCTCGATTCCGCTCTTGCCGCGGAACCGGAAGCGGATCGTCGAGCCCCGCACCTGGACGTGCTTCTCGCGCAGCGTGCACAGACCGTAAGAGCCGTTCGACCGCGCATACTCGGAGTTGCCGATCCGGATCAGCGTCGTGTCGAGCAGCTGCACGACCGTCGCGACGACTTTTTCGCGCGGCATGCCCGGCAAGGCCAGGTCGTCCTCGATGCGGTGCCGGATCACCGGCAGCGCGTTGCCGAACGCGTGCATGCGCTCGAACTTCGTCGCGTCGCGCGTTTCGCGCCAGCGCGGGTGATACCGGTATTGCTTGCGACCGCGCGCATCGCGTGCGGTCGCCTGGATGTGCCCGAGCGGATCGGGGCAGATCCACACGTCGACATACGCGGGCGGGATCGCAAGCGCATTGATCCTCGCGATCGTGTCGGGGTCGCGGATCGGGCGCCCGTCGGAATCGAAGTAGACGAAGCGACCGCGATGCAGCCGCCGCGAGATGCCGGGGCGGCTGTCGTCGACGTAACGCAGGCCGGCGCATGGGGTGACGACGCCCGCGGCAGTCGGGCGGGGCCGCGGCCGTGGCGGCGTGACGTCGAGAACAGTGGAGGGCATCGGGCGCAACGCTTATTGGGAGGGCTGCGCCCTCCGATGCGTTGACGGGTAAGCAAGCGTCGTACCTGAGCCGTGCGTGACGCCGTCGCGCGGCTTGCGTTCGCAGTCGACGACGCTCAGGGGCGGCGCGGCGGCCGCGCCGCGCCGGGATCAGTTACCGATCACCCACAACATGATCCGGCTATGGTCTTTCGGCGCCACCGCCTTTCCAGGCGCAGCGACGATGCGCGATCGGTCGGGCGCCCAATCGCCCATGTCCCAGTCGTGGGACACGATCCGCGTGCCCGGACGCAGCCGCTGCAGCCGTGGGCGCAGCTTGATGTTGACGTCGGGCAGCAAGTACATCGTGATCACCGTCGCGGCGGACAGGTCGGTGTCGAACAGGTCCTGCACGACGAACTGCGTTTTGTCGGCGACGCCTTCGCGCTCGGCGTTTCGCCGCGCGAGCGCAACCAGCTTCGGGTCGATCTCGACGCCGAGCCCGCGGGTGCCGAAACGCTTCGCTGCAGTGATCACGATCCGTCCGTCGCCGGAGCCCAGATCGAGCAGCATGTCGTGCGGTCCGACTGCGGCCAACTCGAGCATTGCATCGACGACCGGCTGCGGCGTCGTCACGTACGGCGTGTCGAGGTCGACCAGCGACGCGACTGCGAGCGCCGGCGACGCCGCGACCGTGCACGCGCTGCCGGCGGCCGCTGCCAGCGGCCACCGAAGCAGCTCGCGGCGCTTCATCGCGTGGCCGCGGCAGCGCCGGCCGCGCGTTGCGGCGCGGCTGCGGTGTTGGTGGCTGCCGGTGCCGGGACGATTGCCGCGCCCAGCGATGCGGGGTCCGCAGCAGTGCCGCGCGCCGCGGCGTCCGGCGCGCCCGGCGGCACTCCCGCACCGGCCTGCGTGGCGCCCGCAGTGAGCTCCTGCCGGATCGCCTGCAGCTTCAGCTTCAGCCGCGCCGCATTCTCCGGCCCCATCCGGATCATCATCTTCTGGCCCGCCGACAGCGCTTCGAGCTCCGGATCGGCGAACTGATACAGCACGCGCGGCTGGGCGAGCCGAACCGGTCCGTGGATCTCGGGCGCATCGAGCAGATCGTCGATCGCCTCGACCACGCGATCATTGAAATATCGGTTCGGGTATCCGATGTTGCGATACTCCTGCTGGAACAACGGATAGAACCGCGTGTAGACCGTCACCAGCGTTTTCGGATCGATGGCGTCGAGCAAACGCACGAACGGCGCGTAGCGCCGGTAATTGTCCGGGCTGAGCACCAGGTTCTGCTCGCTGCCCCGCGTGCGCAGCTGACCCGGGATCGGCTTGACCGAGCGCAGGCGCACTGCCACCGTCTCGCGCGGCAGGTTGTCCACCGTCACGACGAGCCGTCGGGCGACGTCGTCGAGAAAGAAGAACTCGGCGAGCAGGCGGCGATTCGGCAGCGCGGCTCCGGCCGCGTCTGCGAGCACCGCATCGCTCTGATCGATCGGCGGCAGTGCCGGATCGTGCAGCCGCTCATCGAGCGGATAGCGCACCTGCGGTCCGGTCACCGACGGCGGCGCCGGCGCGGGCGGCTGCGCCACCGGCGGGGGCACCAGCGCGGGCTCCGAATCGGACCACAGGTACACGCCCAGACCGATCACCGCGCCCAACGCAATGATCACCAGAGACCACCAGGCCGTATGCTTCATGGAACGAGGGTGCGCGGGGGCGTGTGCTCAATCGTCAAGCTTACCACCCCGCGCCGAAACGGCCCCGGCGGCGCACGCCCCTGCGCCGCCCTAGCGGGAATCCCGGCGGCCGCGGCCCGTCGCCTGCTGCAGCGCCTCGATCCGCTGCGATGCCTGCGCCTTGGTCAGATTTCCCTCGAACGGCTCGTGCGCCTGCTCCGACAGCGTCTTCAGATACGAGGCCTGCGCGCCCGTCATCGGCTCGTCGCCGGTGACCCAGTCCTGCGGATCCTTCTGCAGGTTCGATTCGGCGGCGGCCTGCGGGTCGGATTTCTTCGGATTCTCGTCGTTCATCGTCGGCTCCTGTCGTTGACGCAGTGAGCCTGTACATGCATACAGCATGCCTGCGCGAATCGGCGCGGCACGCTGCTCGCCCCGCGCCTGCGGCTACTTCGCCAGGCTCGGCGTGCGCGCCTGCGCCGGCGCTGCCGCCGCGTCGCCGGCCGGCCCCGGCAGCCGCGCAACCGCCGGCGGCTGCGGTACCTGGCAGCCGGCGACGCAGCAGCGACCGGGCTGCCGATTGCGCGTGATCTTGCGCGTCTGGTCGGCCAGCACGCCGCGATCGAGCAGCCGCTCGACCAGGTCGACCTTGTTGCCCAGCGGATAGTTGCGGTAGATCTCGAGCTTCATGGCGTCGGGCGAGCCGCCGCCGTGGAGGCTGATCACCGAATACCAGCCGCCCTGGTGCGACGCCGTCAGGTCCTCGATCAGCCGCGCGACCTCGATGCGCTTCTCATAAGGGATGTCGCTGCGGGCCGCCAGCACCTCCGACAGCCGCCCGGCGACGGCCGGGTTGTGATCCTCGTCCGGACCCGGCAGCGCAACCACCAATCCGCCCGACACGTGATGCGCCAGCCGGTGCATGTCGTAGATCTGCGTGGCCAGCAGCAGCTTGCCGATGTTCGCGAACACCGGCTCGGGCGCGACCGTGCCGCTGTCGTGCTGCTGCGCATACACCGAAGCGGCCACGCCGCACGCATAGAAGCCCTCGACGATCTTGATCAGCTCGACCATGCATTCGCGCAAGTTGTGCGCGCGATCCAGATCGAGCCCGTTGGCCTCGGTCATCAGCGCTCCGGCCCCGATCAGCAGATCCCCGAAGCCGGCGCGTGCGCCGATGCAGGTGTGCCGGTGCTGACTGGTGTAGCTGTACAGCACCTGCGACGCGTGTGCCGTCTCGCCGGCGACGAACACGCGCTCCCACGGCACGAATACGCGATCGAACAGGCACACGCCGGTGGTCTGTCCATACTTGCCGCTGAACTTCGCAGCCGCCTCGCCGGGTCGTCCGGCCGGCCGCGCAACGATCGTCAGGCCCGGCGCGTCGATCGGCACCGCGCAGCAGACGGCGAAATCGCGGTCGGCTTCGGTCATGTTCCGGCACGGCATCACCAGCAGCTCGTGCACGTACGGCGCGCCGGTGACGATCGCCTTGGCGCCGCTGACGACGATGCCGTCGCGGCGCCGCTCGACGATGCGCAGATAGCTGTCCGCGTTCGGTTGCTGCGACGGTCGCAGCGAACGGTCGCCCTTGGCGTCGGTCATCGCGACGCCGAGCGCCAGATCGCGCGAGTACACGTGCTGCAGGTAGGCCTGCAGCCGCGCGTGATAGTCGGTGCCGCATTCCGCGTCGATCGCCCACGTCCCCTGGTGCAGCGCCGTCAGCGCATCGCCTGCGAGATACCGGACCGCGCAACCGGTCTCCTGACACAGCACGCGCACCGCCTCGAGCTTGTTCAGCAGATCGGCGCTCGAATGGGTCAAGGCCATCAGCCGGTTGACCGGCCCGTCGAAGCCGGCGACCTGCGCCTGCATCAGCGGCTGCAACGCGTCGCGCAGCGCGAAATCGTACGTCGCCGCAATCCCGTTGACCCCCGGCGCGAGCAGCGGCTCGTCGGCGACGCTGTCGATCGCGCGGCCGTCGACGAACACGCGCGGCTCGAGCGCGCGCAGCGATTCCCGGTAGGCATTGCCGGACATCAGCATCAACGTCCTCCTGGTGCAGTCGACGGCCGCAATTGCGCGGCCCGCGGCACATTATCCGACAGTCGCCGCCCGAGCCGGTTCACCGATCCGGGCATCGCGCTTGCAAGGCCGTGGCGATGACGCGGTGGTCGCAGGCCCTGGCGCGCGGAGTCGTTTCCGGAAGCGTCGCAAGCATGCTGTCGACGTTCGCGCTGACGATTGCATCGCGGCGCGAGACCGGCCGCGCGCTCGCCGCGACGAATTCGACCAGCCACTGGATCTGGCCGCAGCGCGGGCTCGTTGCGCATCGGGCATCGCTTCGCTACACCGGCACCGGTTATGCGATCCACCACGCGATGTCGGTGCTGTGGGCCATGCTGTACGAAGCCGGCGTTGCGACGCGCGCCCCTGCGCCCCGGGCGCTGACGGGCGGATTGGCGATCGCGGCGCTCGCCTGCCTCGTCGACTACACGTGCACGCCGAGCCGGCTGACGCCGGGATTCGAGCGGCGGCTGTCGAAGCCGGCCCTGGCGACCGCGTACGCCGCGTTCGCCGCCGGCCTGGCGCTGACGACGATGGCGCGCGCGGCGGTCGACGTGCCGAGCGCGCCGCGCCGCACCCGCGGCGTCAGGAGTCGGCAGTGAAGCCGATTTCCTTGACGATCGGACCCCAGCGGTCGTGATCGGCGCGCAGCCATTGCGCAAGCTCGGGCGGCGTCATCACGCCGGCGTCGAGTCCCATCTGCGCGATGCCCTCGACGAATTCGGGCGCCGCCACTGCGGTGCGCACCGCCGAAGCGAGCCGCTGCACCAGTTCGCTCGGCGCCTTGGCCGGCAGGAACACCGCGTACGGCTCGCGCGCCTCGAGGTTGCGGAAGCCCAGCTCGATGTAGGTCGGCACGTCGGGGTAATACTTGCTGCGCTGCGTGCCCGACGCAGCGAGCATGCGGATCCGGCCGGTCTTCATGTGCGGCAGGAACTCGCCGATCGGCGCCGAGACCGACGACACCTGGCCGCCGAGCAGATCGTGAATCGCCGGCTGCGAACCGCGGAACGGCACGTGGCGGAACTCGATGCCGGCGATCCGCTCGAGTTGCGCCGGCAGGAAGTGCGCGGTCGAACCCGCGGCCGGGCTGCCGTAATTGGACTGCTTCGGATTCTCCTTGCACCATGCCAGGAACTGGCGCAGATCGCGCACCGACTCGGGCACCGCGGGTCCGATCGCCAGCCCGAACACCGTCGAGCAGATCGAGGACACCGGCGTCAGGTCCTCGAACGGGTTGTAGGTCAGCTTCTTGTAGATGTGCGGGTAGATCGTCATCATCGAACACGGCGACACCAGCACCGTCGTGCCGTCGGGCGCTGCATTCTTCACGTGATCGATCGCGAGCCGCCCGCCCGCGCCGGCGCGGTTCTCTACGACCGTCACGCGGGCATAGGCGCCACGCAGGTGCTCTCCGAGCCGCCGTCCGATCACGTCGGTGGTGCCGCCCGGCGGAAAGCCGACGATCAGCCGCGCCGTATCGATCTGAGCCTGCGACCATGCAGTCGTCGGCAGCCAGGCTGCGCCGGCAGCGGCGGCCGCGCCTGCGAGCAGGCGCCGTCGGGACTGGTCCATTGCTTCGTCTCCTGTCGGGGTTGTCGGGCCTCGGACGGGCCGATGTGCGAGTCGATTATTGTCCATAACGACCTGCCCGACAAGCCGGCCGGCCCCGCGCCGCCCCGAGGCCGGGTTGTGGGCTCGGGCGCCGCGGACGATACTGGCAGGCGGTCACGACGTGGAATCTTCTCGATGAGCTCATCCAGCGAAGCCCATGCCGCATCCGACGCCGAAGCGCGCGGCGCGCGGTTCGATGCGGTCGTCTTCGTCGGACGTTTCCAGCCGTTCCACAACGGCCATCTGGCATTGCTGAACGATGCGCTCGGCGCCGGCCGCGAAGTGGTGGTCGTGCTCGGCTCGGCATGTCAGGCGCGCAGCCCGAAGAACCCGTTCACTTGGAACGAGCGAGCGCGGATGATCGAGCTGGCTGCGGCGCCTGCCGATCGCCACCGGATCCGATTCGTTCCGGTGCGCGATTACTACGACAACTCGAAGTGGCTGGCGGCGGTCAAGGCCGGCGTCGCCACCGCCGTGCCGAGTGCGGCGTCGATCGCCGTGATCGGCCATTTCAAGGACGCGACCAGCTATTACCTGGATCTGTTCCAGGGCTGGCAGCTGCTGTCGGTGGAGCGGCAGGGCGGCGTCGACGCCACGCACCTGCGCCGCGCGCTGTTCTCCGGCGCCACCGCCGCTGCGGCGCTGAATGCGGTTCAGGAGCACATGCCGGTCGGCGCGCTCGATTATCTGCGCGCCTGGATCGAGCTGCCGTTCCACAAGACGCTGACCGAGGAGTGGCAGGCAATCAAGCGCTATCGCGACGCATGGTCCGGTGCTCCGTACGAGCCGGTGTTCGTCACGGTCGACAGCGTCGTGTTCTGCGAGAACCACGTGTTGCTGGTGCGGCGCGGGCAGATGCCCGGCGCGGGGCTGTGGGCGCTGCCGGGCGGCTTCGTCGAGAAGAACGAGCGGCTGCTGCAGTCGGCAATGCGCGAGTTGCAGGAGGAAACGGGACTGGGGCTGCTGCCGAGCACGCTCGAGCAGTCGTTTCGCGAGGCCAAGGTGTTCGATCATCCGCAGCGTTCGCTGCGCGGGCGCACGATCACGCATGCGCACCTGTTCGATCTCGGCAAGACCGGCCGGCTGCCTGCGGTCTCGGGCGCCGATGACGCGTCCGAGGCACACTGGGTGCCGATCGCAAAGCTGCACACTCTCGAGGAGCAGTTCTTCGAGGACCACTTCGTGATCCTGAACCACTTCCTGGAGGCCCGCGGGCGCTGACCGCGCCGAGCGGCGGGCGCGCTGGCGCGCCGCCGCGGCTTCGCCGACGAAGCCTTATTTCTTCTTGTCGCGCTTTTCCTGCCGCTTCTCCTTCGCCGTCTTCTGAGGCTGCTTTTTCTTCTCCTTCTTCGTGTCTTGCGATTTGGACATGGCGGTACCCTCGCGTTCGAGTTCTGGGTTGCGCGGCACGCGCAACGCGCCGATGGTGCGGTGGCGTCTGCGGCCAGTCAATACGGCCGATCCGCGGCGCTGGCGCAACGAGGCGGCGACGGCGCCTTTACCCGGCCGCGACCGCTCGGTAGCCTAGTGCCGCCGGCTGGGTCGCCGTCCGCCGGCTCGGCCGTTCGGCTGCGTCGATCCTGCGGTCGATGCCGCTGGGTTCGCGTGCCGGTGCGTCCGTCCAATTGCTCGCGCGCAATCTTCGTGGGTATGGTTAGATTCGTGCTGGGGATGTTCTCGTTCGGGGGCACGACGTTGCTGCCGCGGGCCGACCGGTCCGCGACTCGGTGGCGCACTTGATGAATCGACGCAGTTCTTTGCACAAAATCCTGCGGTGGGCGGCGCCGGCGCTCGCCGCCACTGCGCTGGCGCTGGCGCCGGCCGTCGGCAGCGACATCGACGAGGCGCGCCAGGCGTACCAGCGCGGCGATCACGCCGTCGCGGCCGATCGCTTCCGCGCGCTCGCCGAGCAGGGCAATCGGGACGCGCAGTACGCGCTCGGCTATCAGTATCTGCTCGGGCAGGGCGTGACTGCAGATCGCCGGCAGGCGATCGCGTGGTACCGGAAAGCCGCCGAGCAGGGGCACGCCGAAGCCCAATACGCGCTGGGATATCAGCACTTGCTCGGCTGGGCCGTCGCTGCCGACGATCGGCTGGCCGCCGGCTGGTTCGCGAAGGCGGCCGCCAGCGGTCATGCGAACGCGCAATACGAACTCGCGCAGTTGCTGCTCGAAGGTCGCGGCGCTGCCGCGGACCCGGCGCAGGCCGTCGAGTGGCTACGCCGCGCGGCCGCGCAGGGCCATTCCGATGCGCAGCGCGAGCTCTCGCAGCTGTCGGTCGAGCAGCTCGCGCCGCACCCGGCACAGCGGGTCGCGCAGCCGCAGGCACCGACCGCGCCGACCGTCGCTGCCAATGTTGTGCCGCCGCCCGCGCCGCGGCCGCCGGACGCTGCGGCAGCCGTGCCGAACGGCGCGGTCGCGCCGAATGGCCGCGCGGTGCCGGAGCGCGCAGCGACCGGTTCCGCAGCCGGCGGCCCGCCAGCCAGCGGCTCCGAGGCTACCGGATCGTCATCGAGCGAGAACGCGCCGGCGGCGCCGGTACCGGAGACAGCGGCCGCTCCCGTAGCCGCGCCGGCGCCAGCGGCTTCCGAGGCGTTGCCGCCGGCCGGCGCGTCGGCGCCGACAGGACCGTCCGCGTCGGCCGCTCGGTCCGCGCCAGCGAGCCCGCCTGCACCAGCGGGGACGGCTGCGCCGGTGGGGACGGCTGCGCCGGCGGGGACGGCTGCGCCGGCGGGGACGGCGGCGGCGCCGGCCGCTTCGCCGGTTGTGCCCGCGGCGGGCGACGCGTCCGCCGCAGGGCAAGCACCGGGCGCCGCCGAGCCGGCTGCGTATTCCATTGCATGGATCCTGCAGCGTCTCGACGGCGGCCTGGCTTGGCTGCGCAATCTGAACCGGATGCAATGGGCGGCGATCGGCGCGTTCGCGCTCGCGGCCCTGCTCGCGATCGTGGCGATCTTCGGGTGGCGTGCGAGCGCGCGGCGGCGCGCTCAGACGAACCGGCAACGCGGTCCGGTCGAGCCGACCTGGTCGCTGAACGAGATGCCGCTGGCCGCAGCGAGCGGCAGACAGGCGGCCGGCCGGCGTCCCGATGCCGAGCGCGCGCCCGCGGCTCGCGGCTGCCTCAGGAGCCTTGGCGCCGCGGCGG
>DATLGW010000354.1:0-2217 GCA_035540315.1 Burkholderiaceae bacterium
CCTCATGGCCGCGTCGCCGCTTCGGCGCCGCCGACTTCGCTGCGGTCGGACTCGTGCAGGCCTTGTGCCGCAACCTCCGAGCGATCGAGCAGCAACGCCATTGCGCGCCGGATGTGGTTTCGCATCAGCCGCTCGGCCAGATCGCCGTCGCGCATCTCCAGTGCCGCGATCAGCAGGTCGTGCTCGCGAACGAACGCACGGCAGTCCTCCTCCGAGTGCAGCCGCATGTCCTCGTCGGTCATCACCCATTCGCGCAGGTTGTTGTGCGCCTGCGCCAGCCGCGGCGAGCGCGAAGCCTCGATCAGCAGCCGATGGAACTCGGCATTGAGCGCCGCCCGACCGGCCGTATCGGCCAGATCGATGCGGCGGTTCGCATCGGCGTTCTCGCGCAACCGCTGCAGCTGGTCTTCGGTCACGTGTTCGGCCGCCAGACGAACCGCATACCCCTCGATCGCGGCGCGCAGGTGGTAGGCGTCCGCGAGGTTCTCGCGCGGATCGGTGATGACGTAGCCGCCGCCCTTGAGCGCCGCGATCAGCCCGTCGGCCTCCAGGCGCGCGAGCGCTTCGCGCAGCGGCGTGCGGCTGACGCCGAGCGTTTCGGCGAGCGCGACTTCGACGATGCGGGTGTCGGGCGCGATCGCGCGGTTCAGGATCGCCAGGCGCAGATTGCGGTAGACGCTGCGCCATGCGGGCTGCCGCTCCGGCACGCGATACGATGATTCGAGTTCCATTGCATGCAGTATGCAGGCCGAAACTCGGATTTGTAAAGCAGCAAGACCCACGGTTTCATAGGGAGCCACACCGGAGCCCCTGAACGTCGGGGCTTTGCAAGCGCGGTTTTATCGTGCACACTGCATGCAGAGGGCGACCCAAAACCGATCGTCGACACCTGTTCGGGCCGCGCGCCGGCCAGACCGGACGGTTCCCGATCATCCACTCAAAGGGGGCTACATGAGAAAGATCCTTCGAACGATCCTGCTCGCCGCCGCCGGTCTCGGAGCGGGCGGCGCTTACGCCCAGGGCGATGCTTTGGTGATGATGACCTGGGGCGGCGTCTGGCAGAAGACGTTCGACAAGATCGCCGCCGATTACCAGAAAAAAACCGGCAAGCAGGTCCGCGTGGTCACGCAGGCAAGCGCCGACGCGGGACTGGCTCGGCTGATCGCGCAGAAGGCGCGGCCCGAGGTCGACGTGTGGACGCCGAACATGGTCAATTACGGCCGGGCGCTGCCTGCGGGCGTGCTCGCGCCGCTGAACGTGTCCGCGCTGCCGAACGCCGCAGACGTGCCGAAGTCGCTGCAGTTCTCGCACGGCATCACGACCTGGGTTTCGCAGCGGGGAATCTTCTATCGCAAGGACCTGGTGCCGTTCGAGCCGACGAAATGGGAGGACCTGTGGGACCCGCGGCTGAAGGGAAAGATGGCCGGACCTGCCGCCACGTTCGACCCCGGCTATTTTCCGCTGATGGCCGCAGTGATCAACGGCGGCAACGAGCGCAACCTCGATCCCGGCTTCGCGAAGCTCAAGCAGCTGCGCGAGAGCTTCGTCGCGTTCTATACCAACAATCCGCAGTCGATCCGGATGCTCGAGGCGGGCGAGGTACCGCTGGTCGCCTGGGGCGTGCTGCCGAACGTGATCCAGCACCTGGGGCCCGACAGCAAGTTCGGTTTCGTGATCCCCAAGCCGGCGTTCGTCGCCGAGACGCCGATGACGGTCGTCGCCGGGACGGCTCGCGAGAAGGATGCGCTGGCGTTCATCAATTACGCGCTGTCGCCCGAGGTTCAGAGCGAGATCGCGGCAGCGTTCGGCTCGGCGCCTGCGAACCGGAAAGCGACGCCGCCTCCGATCCTGCAGAAGATGCTGCCCGACGTCGACAGCATCTACAAGGTCGACTACGAATACCTCGCAAGCGAGATGAGCAAGATCATCGACCGGTACGACCGGGAGATCATGCAGCGCTGATCGGCGCCGTGGCGCGTCGTAATCTCTCCTGCTGACTGCACCGCACCGCAGCCCGTGAACGCAGCCGAGCTCGCGATCCCGAGACGGCCGGCCTCGGCGCCGGCCAGCACGGTGCCGCTGCTGATCGGCCCGGCGCTGCTCGTGATCGCGGTGTTCGGCGCCGCGCTCGCCGGCGTGTTCGCGTCCAGCGTCGCCGGGGCCGACGGCACCTGGTCGCTGCGCGCGTTCGAGACGCTGCTCGGCGATGTCTATTAT
>DATLGW010000355.1:0-6016 GCA_035540315.1 Burkholderiaceae bacterium
CCTCGAGCCGCTCGTGCTCCGACACCGGATGCGAGGCGCGCTCGATGCGCCGGCGCTGCACGCCGTCGCCGATCGTCACTGCGCCTGCGGCGATCAGCCGCTGCGCGGCCGCGCGCGACGGCGCCAGTCCGCGGCGCACCAGCTCGAGGTCCGCGCGCGGCGGCAGCGCCGTGTCCTCCGGGCGACGCCGCGCTGCTCGGGTCAGCGCAGCCGCGACAGGATCGCGAGCGTCGGCGCCGCCTGGTTCAGCGTGTAGAAGTGCAGGCTCGGCGCGCCGCCGTCGACGAGTCGCCGGCACAGCGACGCGACCACGTCGAGGCCGAACTCGCGGATCGCGTTCGCGTCGTCGCCGAAGCTCGCGAGCTTCACGCGGATCCAGCGCGGGATCTCGGCGCCGCAGTTGTCGGAGAAACGCGCGAGCTGCGAGAAATTCGTGATCGGCATGATGCCGGGCACGATCGGCGCGGTCACGCCGGCGGCCGCGGCTTCGTCGCAGAACCGGAAATAGGCGTCGGCGTTGTAGAAGTACTGCGTGATTGCCGCGTCGGCGCCGGCCTGCATCTTCTGCACGAACGCGCGCAGGTCCTCCGCCGGCGAGCGCGCCTGCGGATGCATCTCCGGATAGGCGGCGACCTCGATGCGGAACCAGTCGCCGGTCTCGGCGCGGATGAACTGCACCAGATCACTCGCATAGCGGAACTCGCCGGCGTTGACCATGCCCGATGTCAGGTCGCCGCGCAGCGCGACGATCCGGCGGATGCCGCGGTCGCGAAAGATCGACAGCAGTTCGCGGATCGACTCGCGCGTGGCGCCGATGCACGACAGGTGCGGCGCGACGGGGCGGCCCTCGGCGGCGATCTCGAGCACCGTCGCCAGCGTCTTGTCGCGGGTCGAGCCGCCGGCGCCGTAGGTGACGCTGAAATACTCCGGTTCGGCGGCGCCCAGCTGCACGCGCGTCTCGCGCAGTTTTTCGACGCCGACCGGCGTGTTCGGCGGGAAGAATTCGAAGCTGACCGTGTGGTTCATTGTCGACCGTTCAGGTAGGGCTTGAGCGCCGCGTACAGCGTGCGGTTCACCGGCGTATCGACGCCGGCTGCGGCGCCGAGCCGCGCGACGCCGCCCGAAAGCCACGGCGCCTCCAGCGGCTTGCCTTTGTCGAGATCGTGCGCCATCGACGCCTTCACGTCCGCAGGCAGCCGATCGACGGTGGCCAGGTGGGTGTCGACGAGGTCTTCGGACAGCGTGACGCCGTGCGCATGCGCGACCGCGACGGTCTCGCGCATTGCAGCCACGAGCGCCGCACGCAGGTCGGGATCGGCGCGAACGACGCCGATCGGCTGCCGCGAGACTGCCGTCAGCCCGCTCAGCGCGACCAGGAACACGAACTTCTCCCACAGCGCGCGGCGGATGTCGTCGGACACGTCGATCGCGACGCCCGCGCGCCGGCCGGCCTCGCCGAGCCGCGCCAGCGCGTCGGCCTGCGACGGATCGAGCGCACCCACGCGCAGGCTGGCGAACTTTCCGACATGGCGGATGTGCCCCGGTTGGACGATCGACGCGGAGATGTACGCGACGCCGCCTGCAACCTGGCGCGCCGGCACCGCCTCGGCCAGCAGCGCCGGCGCCTCGACGCCGTTCTGGAACGGCACGACCACCGTGCGCGGGCCCAGCAGCGGCGGAATCAGCCGCGCCACCGACGATCCGCAAGCCGCCGGCGCGCAGCGCTGCCAGCGTGCCGCTGCGCACGACGAAGCGCACGTCCTCGCCGGCTGCCGCCAGGCAGCCGCCGAAATAGCCGCCGATTCCGCCGGCGCCGATCACGGCGATCTTCATTCGCAGGCTCCTCCGTGTGGGACGGCTCGCGGCAGCCGCGCTGCGGGCTGCCGCGATCGCTGCGGTCAGTAGCGGTACGTGTCGGGCTTGTACGGACCCTCGGCGTTGACGCCGATGTAGCGCGCCTGCTCGGGCGTGAGCTCGGTCAGCATCGCGCCCAGCTTCTTCAGCTGCAGCCGCGCGACCTTCTCGTCCAGGTGCTTCGGCAGCACGTAGACCTTGCCCTTCTCGTACGCGTCCCTGCGCGTCCACATCTCGATCTGCGCGATCGTCTGGTTCGCGAACGACGAGCTCATCACGTACGACGGATGGCCGGTACCGCAGCCGAGGTTCACCAGCCGGCCCTCGGCCAGCAGGATGATCCGCTTGCCGTCGGGGAACACGACGTGGTCGACCTGCGGCTTGATGTTCTCCCACGTGTACTGCTTCAGCGACGCGACGTCGATCTCGTTGTCGAAGTGGCCGATGTTGCAGACGATCGCCTGGTCCTTCATCCGCTTCATGTGATCGTGCGTGATCACGTTCTTGTTGCCGGTCGCGGTCACGAAGATGTCGGCCTTGTCGGCCGCATATTCCATCGTGACGACGCGATAGCCCTCCATCGCCGCCTGCAGCGCGCAGATCGGATCGATTTCGGTGATCCACACCTGCGCCGACAGCGCGCGCAGCGCTTGCGCCGAGCCCTTGCCGACGTCGCCGTAGCCGGCAACCAGCGCGATCTTGCCGGCGACCATCACGTCGGTCGCGCGCTTGATGCCGTCGACCAGCGACTCGCGGCAGCCGTACAGGTTGTCGAACTTGCTCTTGGTCACCGAGTCGTTGACGTTGATCGCGCGCATCGCGAGCTCGCCGCGCTCGGCCATCTGGTACAGGCGCTTGACGCCGGTGGTCGTCTCCTCGGTCACGCCGACGATCGACGCCAGCTGCTTCGCGTACCAGCCCGGCTGCGACGCCAGCCGCTTCCTGATCGACTCGAACAGGCAGACCTCTTCCTCGCTGCCCGGGTCGCTCAGCACCGACGGATCCTTTTCCGCCTTCGCGCCCAGATGCAGCAGCAGCGTCGCATCGCCGCCGTCGTCCAGGATCATGTTCGACGGCTGCCCGTCCGGCCACTCGAAGATCCGGTGCGTGAACTCCCAGTACTCGGCGAGCGTCTCGCCCTTGTACGCGAACACCGGTATCCCGGCGGCCGCGATCGCGGCTGCCGCATGGTCCTGCGTCGAGAAGATGTTGCACGACGCCCAGCGCACCTGCGCGCCCAGCGCGGCCAGCGTCTCGATCAGCACCGCGGTCTGGATCGTCATGTGCAGCGATCCGGTGATCCGCGCGCCCTTCAGCGGCTGCTGGCCCGCGTATTCCTCGCGGATCGCCATCAGCCCCGGCATTTCGGTCTCGGCGATCCGGATCTCCTTGCGACCCCAGTCGGCCAGGCCGAGATCGGCGACATGGAAGTCCTGCTTGCCTGCGTTCTTCGGTACCGCGCTCATCGATGCGTGCTCCGTTCGTTTGGGTTGTCAGTCGCCTCTGGCCGGGTCGCCCCGTCGCTCCAGAAAGACGAAGCGCCCGCAACCGTTCCCGTCCAGGGAGGTTTGCGAGCGCCGTTCGAATTCGCTGAGCCTGGTCCGGTCATTGCCCGGATCGCAACGCTCCTCAGCAACGCCGATTATACCGGCGTCTTCGGCAGCGAACAGCCCCGTTCGCGCGGCCGCAGTGACGGATTGCGCGCCTGCGCGTCAGCCGGCCCCGCGATCGGTCAGCCGGCCGGCGAAGCGCTCGAATCCTTCGTCGCGATCGGTGTAGCGGTCGCGGATCGCGTCGCGTTCATGCCCGCTCCAGCGCTCGATGAAGCGCTCGAGCCCGTCGCGCTGGTACGACTCGAGGTTGCGGTCGCACTGCAGCACGATCCGCGCGGCCAGCCCCAGGTCGAGCGCGTCAATCGGCGCCAGGTGCAGCCGCGCCTGCGGCGGCAGCCGCTCGAGCAGCTCGAGCAGCGCGTTCTGCGAGTCGGGCGAGCCCAGCGCGGCCGCGGCAGGCCAGCGTTGCGGCCCCGCCTGCGCCGGCGCCCATGCCGCGGCCAGCCAGTGCGCCGGGGTGCCGGTGGCGGCATCGGCGTCGAAGACCTTGACGACCGCTCCGACGTGCCGGTCCGGCGCATACGCGGCGGCGAGCCGGCTCGCGATACGACGCGTCGTATCGGACGTCATCACGTGCGCGGCCGCTTGCGGTTCAGCGGCCGCGCCCCTTGCGCCACGCGTCGTAGTCGGCGCTCGCCTGCGGGTCGGTGGGCGGATACAGGCCCAGGATCGACCGCCCGGCCAGCACCTGTTCGGCGACGAAGTCCTCGAACGCGGTCATCTCGGTCGCCTCGGCGGCGATCTCGTCGGCCAGGTGCGCCGGAATCACCACCACGCCTTCGGCATCGCCGAGCACGACGTCGCCGGGGAACACCGGCACGTCGCCGCAGCCGATCGGCACGTTGATGTCGATCGCCTGGTGCAGCGTCAGGTTCGTCGGCGACGACGGCCGGTTGTGGTATGCCGGAAACGGCAGCCGCGCGATCTCGGGCGAGTCGCGAAAGCCGCCGTCGGTGACGACGCCCGCGGCGCCGCGCTTCATCAGCCGCGACACCAGGATCCCGCCGGCCGAGGCCGCGCGCGGATTCTTGCGGCTGTCGAACACCAGCACTGCGCCGGGCGGGCACTGCTCGATGGCCGCGCGCTGCGGATGCGCGCGGTCCTGGAACACGCTGATCGGGTTCAGGTCCTCGCGTGCCGGGATGTAGCGCAGCGTGAACGCCTCTCCGACCATGTTCGGCAGCCCCGGGTTCAGCGGCCGAACGTCCTGGATGAACTGGTTGCGCAACCCGCGCTTGAACAGCGCGGTGCAGACGGTGGCGACGCTGACCTGCGCCAGCAATTCGCGGGTGCGCCGGTTCACGTCGGCTACTTCCGGACCAGCGGGCACTCGTCGGCCGGCGCGCGGAACGCCTGCTCGGGCGGGACCTTGCCGACCAGCGCGTAGTAATCCCACGGCGCCTTCGACTCGGCCGGCGTCTTCACGCGGAACACGTACACGTCGCGCATCACCCGGCCGTCGTCGCGGATCTTCGCGTTCTTCGTGAAGAAGTCGTTGACCGGCGTCGCGCGCATCGTCTGCATCACTTTGGCGCCTTCATCGGTGCCCGACGCCTGCACCGCCTTCAGGTAGTGCAGCACCGCGCCGTAGACGCCGGCCTGCAGCATGTTCGGCATCTTCTTCAGCCTGTCGAAGTAGCGGCGCGACCACGCGCGGGTCTGGTCGTCCATGTCCCAGTAGAACGACTCGGTCAGCGACAGTCCCTGCGACGTCGGCAGGCCCAGCGCATGCACGTCGTTGATGAACACCAGCAGTCCGGCCAGCGTTTGGCCGCCGCGCGCGATGCCGAACTCGGAAGCCTGCTTGATCGAGTTGATTGTGTCGCCGCCGGCGTTCGCCAGCCCGATGATCTTCGCCTTCGACGCCTGCGCCTGCAGCAGGAACGACGAGAAGTCCGACGTGTTCAGCGGATGCCGCACCGCGCCGACGACCTTGCCACCGTGAGCGCGGACGGTGTCGCCGACGTCCTTCTCGAGCGAGTGACCGAACGCATAGTCGGCGGTCAGGAAGAACCAGCTGTCGCCGCCCGCCTTGACGACCGCGATGCCGGTGCCCTTGGCGAGCGCATGTGTGTCGTAGGTCCAGTGGATGCCGAACGGCGAGCACTGGTCGCCGGTCAGCCGGGTGCTGGCCGCCCCCGACACGATGATCGGCTTGCCCTTGTCGCGGCCGATCTGGTAGGTCGCCAGCGCGACCGCCGAGTTGCCCAGGCCGGTGATCATGTCGACGCCTTCGGCGTCGATCCATTTGCGCGCGATCGCGCTGCCGATGTCGGCCTTGTTCTGATGGTCGGCCGACACGATCTCGATCCGCTTGCCCAGCACCGTGCCGCCGAAGTCGGCGACCGCCATCCGCGCTGCCTCCACCGAGCCTTCGCCGGTGATGTCGGAGTACAGCCCCGACATGTCCTCGAGGATGCCGATGCGGACGACGTCGTTGGAGATCTGCGCCGCGGCCGTGCCCGCAGCGAGCGCCAGCGACAGACCCAGGGCATGCAGCGCGGTTCTCATCATGTGCCTCCTCCAGTCGTGTTGTGTGCGTCGAAGCT
>DATLGW010000356.1:0-5397 GCA_035540315.1 Burkholderiaceae bacterium
AGATGCTGCAGCGGGTGCGACAGCAGCTGCGCGCGCATTTTCCGCCGCAGCCGTTGCAGGCAACGCGCGCCCGCGCCCGCTACTCGAACACGAACTACCAGCTGCTGATCGCAGCGATCGAGGCGGCGACCGAACGACCGATTCACGACGTGCTGCACGAGCAGCTGTTCGCGCCGCTTCGGATGCACGACACCTGGCATCCGGCCCACCCGCCGGCACGCATCGATCGCCCGGTGATCGCGCCGGCAGCGCTGTGGACGGGCGATCGCATGCTGCAGGCGCCGCTGATGCTGCAGTCGCTGGAGGATTACTACAGCACGACTCCAGATCTGCTGCGATTGCTGCGTGCGCTGACCGGCGGCGCGTTGTTCGCGAATCCGCAGACGTGGCCGGCGATGTGCGCGCGCTGGATCCGGTTCTCGCTGCCGCGCGATCGGGCGGCGCTGCGTTCGCCGTCGTGGCCGATCGAATACGGGCTGGGCGTGATGCGATTCGAAATGCCGCGCTGGCTCGCTCCGCTGCGCCCGGTGCCGCCGATTCTCGGCCATTCCGGGTCGACCGGCTCCTGGCTGTTCCACTGCCCGCAGCGCGATCTGCTGCTGGCCGGAACGGTCGATCAGATCACGGCCGGGGCGGTGCCGTTCCGGTTCCTGCCGAAAGTGCTGCGGGAGCTCTCAGGGTAGCTCGCGTCAGTGCAATGGCCGGCAGCCGAAGCAGGCGCTCGCTACCGCTTCCGAGTCGTTGCGCTCTCGATCGGGTAGCATTCGGCGCGAGCGCACCGGCGCGCAGCCGTACCGCCGCGGCGGGAGCGCACCCGACTGGATCGATGGCCTGAGATGGATAAACCGATCACGTTCACGACGGCGTTCACCGTCGAATGGGGCCAGTGCGACCCGGCCCGAATCGTCTTCTATCCGCACTACTTCGTGTGGTTCGACACCACGTTCCAGCATTGGCTGCGCTGCGCAGGCTTGTCGCAGGCCATGCTGACCGAACGCTACGGGGTGGTCGGCACCCCGATCCTGGAGGCGAACGCAAGGTTCCTGGTCGCCTCCACTGACGGCGAGCGACTGGAATCCGAGGCGCGGATCGAGCGCTTCGGCCCGAAGCGCTTCCGCATCGACTACCGGCTCAGCCGCGACCGGCAGCTGCTGGTCGAGGGTCACGAGATCCGCGCGTGGGTTGCGAAGGTCGGTGATCGGCTGCGCTCGCTGCCGATCCCGCCTGAATTCGAGACGGCGCTCGCCGGCGCATCGGTCGACGTCGTCGTGCCGATCGTGGTGCCGGCAGACCGGCCGTACTGGTAGCGCGCCAGGACCTATGAGCGGGCCCTAGCTGCGCCGCCTCAGCAGCGCGACGCCGATCGCGCCGGCGCTGCACGAGGCGGCGAAGATCGCGAGCTTGGCCGCGGCGAAATCGGCGGCGTCCGGGAACGCCTTCTGCGCGATGTACAGCGACATCGTGAATCCCAACCCCGCAAGCGCGCCGGCGCCGGCCAGCTGTGCCCACGTATAGGCGTCCGGCTTGACCGCCCAGCGTAGCCGCACGGCGAGCGCCGCCAGCGATAGCATGCCCAGCGGCTTGCCGATCACCAGCCCCGCGAAGATCGCGCCGACCAGCGCGCCGCGGCCTTCGATCATGCCGCCGGAGAACGCCAGCCCCGCGTTCGCCAGCGCAAACAGCGGCAGCACCACGTAGCTCGACCACGGCTGCACGGTTCGCAGCAGCTTGTCGGCCGGCGATTCGATGCGGTTGTGAATCGCATCGAGCGCGCGCAGCGCCGGTTCCGAAGGCCCATGGCGCACGGCCCGCTCTCGGCCCGGACCGAGCTCGGCGTGCAGCACCGACTCGGCTTGCGCCATCAGCGCGCGCAGGTTCGCCGGCGGCCGCGTCGGCGTGAACACGGCGAGAAGCACGCCGGCGAGCGTCGCGTGCAGGCCGGCGCCGTGCAGGAACGCCCACAGCACGACGCCGAGCAACGCGTAGGGCAACGCGCGATAGACGCTGCTCCGGTTCAGCACCGCGAGCGCGGCCGTGACGCCAAGCGCCGCCAACATCAGCGACACGTCGATCCGTCCGGAGTAGAAAATCGCGACCACCGCGATCGCGACCAGATCGTCGACGATGACTGCCGCCGTCAGGAAGATGCGCAGCTCCACCGGAACGCGCGGACCCAGCAGCGCGATCAGCGCGATCGCGAACGCAGTATCGGTCGTCGTCGGGACGGCCCAGCCTGCGGCAAGAGGACCTGACGGCACGATCAGCAGGTACAGCGCCGCCGGAAACGCCATGCCGCCGACTGCGGCGGCAATCGGCAGCGCCGCCGCGCGCGGATTCGCGAGCCGCCCGACCGTCAACTCGCGCTTGACCTCGAGCCCCACGACCAGGAAGAACAGCGTCAGCAGCCCGTCATTGATCCATTCGCGAACCGGCAGCCGGAATGCGGCATCGCCCGCGGCGAAACCGAACGGCATCGTCCACAGCGCTTCGATCCGGGCTGCGGCCGGCGTGTTCGCGAGCACGATCGCGATCGCCGCCATCAGCAGCAGCACCAGGCCGGTCGACGGCGCCCACCGTGCGAAATCGAGCGCCGCGGCCTGCACGCGATGCCCGAGCGCGCCGAGCATCGCTTCGCTCAGCGTCGCCTCGTCCCACGGCCCTTCATAGCGGCGACCGTTGATGAAGAACGTCGGCGACACCGGCGCGCCGCTGCGGCGGGCGCTCGCGACGTCGCGCTCGACTTTCGCCTGCGCCTGGGCCCACGCTCGGTCCTCGGGATCGACTGGCGGCAGATCCAGCCGCTGCGCGAGCGCCTGCATGCGCGCCGGCTCGAGCGCGGGCCCGAGCTTCATCAGCGCTTCATGCGCTTCCCAATAGCGGTCGCGCGTGCGATGCGCATACTCGACCAGCTCGGCCGCTTGCCGCGCGATGTCGTCGCCGGTGATCGGCCGATGCCGGAACACGTACCGCAGCCGATCGCCGAAACGGTCGCGCAAGTTCGCGATGACTTCGTGCGCGCCGCGGCAGAACGAACAGTCGAAGCTGCCGTATTCGACCAGCGTGATCTGCGCCTGTGGCGGGCCGAGCGCATGATCGACGGACTCGTCGATCGGCGGGTCCAGCCGGGTCGCGACCGACAGCGTGGCATCGTTCATCAGGATGTGCGCAGCGGCGGCGCCGGCGAAGAGCGAGCGCGGCGCGCTCCAAGAATATGGGCCAGCGCAATATACTCTGCAGCGAAGTCAATCCGCCACAGGTCCTTGCCCATGTCCGTCCATCCGCTGACTGCGTCCCGAGCTGCCGATCCGGTCGCGCAGGCCCGAATCCACCTCGCCGCCGCGCATCGCCTTGCGGTGCTGCACGAGCTCGACGAGGGCATCGACAACCACTTCACGGTCACCGTGCCCGGCCGCGACGACCGGTATCTGATCCTGCCGTTCGGGCTGCACTGGTCCGAGGCACGCGCGAGCGATTTGATCGTGTTCGACGACTCCGGCGCGACGCTCGAGGGCGAGGGAGCGGTCGAGCTGTCGGCGCACTGCATCCACGTGCCGATCCACCGCCGCTGCGGCGCGCGCGTGGTGCTGCACACGCATCAGACGTGGGCGCTCGCGCTGAACATGCTGCAGGACAACCGGCTGCTGCCGGCGAACCAGACTGCTGCCTATTTCGAAGGGCAGGTCGCGTACGACGATCACTATGCGGGCACGGCGGACTTCGTCGATGAGGGCGAGCGGCTGGCGTCGGTGCTCGGCGACAAGCAGGTGCTGTTCATGAAGAACCACGGCGTGCTGGTCGTCGGCGATACCGTCGCACAGGCGTACCGGCGGCTGTACAAGCTCGAGCGCGTATGCCGCACGCAGGTGCTCGCGATGAGCACCGGACAGCCGTTGCAGCTGCTGCCGAAAGAAATCGTTGCGCAGGTGCAGGCGCCGGCGCCGCACGATCTGCACTCGCGGGCAGAGCGGGAGCGGTTTTTCTTCGAAGCGATGATGCGGGTGCTGGACCGGGAACTTCCGGGGTACGCGGACTGACGCGGCCGCCGTCGCCTGGCATCAGCGCCAGCAGTCCAAGCCCGGCACGGTAGCGGCGTGCGTCACGAGCCGCCTTGCCCGCGGTTCGGGTCGGTCGTCTTCGAGCCATCGGATCGGGGCACGAACACACGCGCCATGCCGATGGTGCGGACCGGTTGGCCCGGGTCGACGTAGCGCAGGTCGAACAACGTGACCGTCCAGCCGTCGTGCGATTCCGCGATCTCCCAGTACGGATAGCGCATCCAGTTGACGAAGCCACGGATCGACGGATCTTCCATCGCAGCCTGCACCACCGGATCGGGCGACGTCCGCGGAACCTCGACGGAGCGGCCGTCGCAGTACACGATTCGATACGAGTCCTCGTAAACCAGCACCACCCGGTGCGCGTGCGGAATCCCGGGGACGGGATTCGACTGCGCTTCCAGCGGGGCAGGATGCTGCGCGGCGACGGCGGTTTCCGCGACACGTGCGAGCCCGTAGGCCGCGCAGACATAGATGACCAGCGTGGCGAAGCTGCCGCGCGCGATCCCGACGGTCAGCGCGGTGCCGGGCTTGATCCAGCGCAGCAGGACGAGAGCGGCCAAGCCCAGCAGCCAAAGCGCTTTCACCGGCATCGGCGCCAGGTCGGTGGTCAGGATGACGACCGTCGTCGCAGCGCCGAGCAGCAACCAGCCGCCCACGGCGGATGCGGTCTGCGAGCGCGCCAGCACGACCCCCGTCGCCGCCAGCAGCCAGACCCACGGATCGATGATGAACAGCGTGTCGCCATAGAACCAGCGGCCGTCGAACGGCATCAGCAGCCGCACGCCGTAGGTGTTCAACCAGTCCAGCAGCGGGTGAGAGAGCACCGCGAGGTAGCTGAGCGCGATGATCACTCCGGGTCGAAACGGGGGCTCGCCGGCGCGCAGGTCGCGTCGCCATCGGTGCCACAGCGACACTGCTGCAGCCAGCAGCAGCGGAAGCAGGATCAGGCCGAGGACGCCGTGACTCCAGCCACGCCGGAAGTACAGCCCGGTGTCGCTGCCCCACAGCATCGCGACCGCGTCGATGTCCGGCAGGTTCGCGCCGACGATCAAGGTCGCGGTGGCGTAGCGCGAGCGGCGTTTCGAACCGGTTTCCGCGAGCGCGGCGCCGACGAGCGTATGTGCGAGCGGATCCATTCGTTGTCGCGGCCGTTTCTTGATTGCCCGTGGCTCCCACGCGTTGCCGCGAACCACGATCTCGAATCCGCGGACGATTGTGCCACGCGACGACCAGGCGCCGCCGTTGCACGACCCCGCTTGCGGGATTGGTGATGCCGCGAACGGACGTCGCTGCGCGTACAGTTCGGCCATGCGCTGCCGTGTCGCGTTGTCGTTGTCGC
>DATLGW010000357.1:0-2549 GCA_035540315.1 Burkholderiaceae bacterium
TTGTTCGGCTCGACTTACCTGGTGCCGATCTTCCTGCAGATCGGGCTGCAGTACGGGGCGGCCGAAGCTGGACTCGTGCTGCTGCCGGCAGGACTGGTGCTGGCGCTGGCGATGCCGGTCACCGGCCGCCTGGCCGACCGCTATCCGACGCATCGGCTGGTGGTGCTGGGCCTGCTGGTGCTGGCCGCGTCGTTCGCGCTGCTGGCCACGGTGAACGCGCAGACGCGCTATCTGCAGCTCGTGCTGTGGGTGATCGTCGGGCGCATCGGGCTTGCGCTGGTGATGCCGTCGCTGAGCCTGAGCGCGATGCACGGCATCGGCCGCGACGACATCGCGCAGGGAACCAGCACGATCAACTTCATGCGACAGCTGGGCGGCGCCGTCGGCGTGAGTTTGACCGGTATCGCGCTGGAGTGGCGGCTCGCAGCGCACGGCGTGACGCTGCACGACGACGGCGTGCTGGCAGCGGCTCGGGTACGGGCGTTCGACGAGACCTTCGTCGGCGTCGCCGCTATCTGCGCGGTGGCCGCGGTGATCGCGCGCCGGCTGCGACCTGCGGCAGTACACGACCGCTGAGGCGGCAGACGGCCGCATGTTATTCTCGTTCGTTTTCCGTTTCGATTTCGTCGGATCCGCTGCAATGGCCGCTGAATTGATCGATGGAACCGCGTTGGCGCGCCAGATTCGTGCCGACGCTGCCCAGCGTGCGGCGAGGTTGACCGCCGCAGGCCACCATCCGGGACTTGCGGTCGTGCTGGTCGGCGACTCGGCCGCGTCGGCAGTCTACGTTCGCAACAAGATCAAGGCCTGCGCCGAGGCCGGCATCCGTTCGGTGCACGAGCACCTGCCGGGCGACACCTCGGAAGCGGCGCTGCTATCGAAGATTGCCGAGCTCAACGCCGATGTCGCGGTCGACGGAATCCTCGTGCAGCTGCCGCTGCCGAAACAGATCGACCCGCAGCGCGTGATCGAGGCAATCGACCCGGACAAGGACGTCGACGGCTTCCATCCGGTCAACGCCGGCGCATTGATGATCGGCAAGCCCCGCTTCCGGCCGTGCACGCCGTACGGCGTGATGAAGATGCTCGAGCACGCGGGCGCGCGCCTCGACGGCGCCGAGGCCGTGGTCGTCGGGCGCAGCAACATCGTCGGCAAGCCGCAGGCGCTGATGCTGTTGCAATCCGGCGCGACCGTCACCATCTGTCATAGCCGAACGCGCGACCTGGGCAGCCACCTGCGGCGGGCCGACGTCGTGGTCGCTGCGGTCGGCCAGCCGCGGATGATCACAGGCGACATGATCAAGCCTGGTGCAATCGTGATCGACGTCGGGATGAACCGGATCCCTTCGGGCCCGGAGGCCGGCAAGCTGTGCGGCGACGTCGATTTCGCGTCGGCGCGCGAAGTCGCGGGACGGATCACGCCGGTGCCCGGCGGCGTCGGCCCGATGACCGTCGCGATGCTGATCGCGAACACGCTCGAGGCAGCCGAACGACGCGCCGCGCGCGGTACCTGACCGGGCCGCAAGACAGGCGCGCGGTGTCGGCCCGCGAGTGAACCGTTCGAAACCCGCAAGGTCGCTGCTTCGCAAACGACCGATCCTGCAGACGATGACGATGACGATGACGACCCACGACAATCCGCTCCTTCAGTTCGACGGCCTGCCGCGCTTTGCCGCCTTCAGGCCCGACTGCGTCACGCCGGCGATCGAGCAGCTGCTCGCCGAGGCTCGCGCGGCGGTCGCGCGCGCCGAGGATCCGGCCACGCCCCCGAGTTGGGACGAGTTCGTGCAGCCGCTCGAGGACGCGACCGAGCGGCTCGGGCGTGCATGGGGAATCGTCAGCCACCTGAACTCGGTTGCCGACACGCCGGAGCTGCGGGCAACCTACAACGACAACCTGCCGAAGGTGACCGAGTTCTGGACTGCGCTGGGCCAGAACCAGGCGCTGTTCGAGAAGTACAAGGCGCTGCACGGCAGCGCCGAGTTCGGCGCGCTCGGGCCGGCGCGCAGGCGCATCGTCGAGAACGCATTGCGCGATTTCCGCCTCGGCGGCGCCGAGCTGATCTCCCCGGCTCGCGAGCGTTATGCCGACATTCAGGAACGCCAGGCACAGCTCGCGCAGAAGTTCTCCGAGCACGTGCTGGACGCGACGCGCGACTTCGGCCTGCTCATCGAGGATCCGGCGCGGCTCGACGGGCTGCCGGACGACGCAATCGCTGCCGCGCGCCAGGACGCCGAGCGCGACGGCAAGCCCGGCTGGAAGTTCACGCTGCAGTTCCCGTCGTACTTCCCGGTGATGCAATACGCGCGGGACCGTTCGCTGCGCGAGACGATGTATCGCGCCTACGTCACCCGCGCATCGGAGCTGGGCAAACCCGAGTGGAACAACGCGCCGATCATCGACGAGCTGATCGCGCTGCGCGACGAGGAGGCGAAGCTGCTGGGCTATCGCAACTTCGCCGAGGTGTCGCTGGTGCCGAAGATGGCCGAATCGCCGCAGCAGGTGGTCGATTTCCTGCGTGACCTGTCGCGTTGCGCGAACGGTTTCGCG
>DATLGW010000358.1:0-3640 GCA_035540315.1 Burkholderiaceae bacterium
CGGCGCCGCCGGCGCCTCGGTTGATCACGCGCGCGAGCACGAACAGCAGATCCGACAGCCGGTTCAGGTACTGGCGGCACGGCGCGCGCACCGGTTCGGCGCGGCCCAACGCGACGACCGAGCGCTCGGCGCGCCGGCAGACGGTCCGCGCCAGGTGCGCAATCGCCGCGGCACGCGAGCCGCCGGGCAGGATGAACTCCGCGAGCCGCGGCAGCGTCGCATTGTGCTCGGCCAGCAGGCGATCGAGCTTCGCGACCTGCTCGTCGCGCAGGTTCTCGTAGCCCGGGATGCACAGCTCGCCGCCCAGGTCGAACAGGTCGTGCTGGATGTCGATCAGCGCGTCGCGCAGCGCCGGCGCGAGCGGCTCGGTCGCGAGCAGCCCGATCACCGAGTTCAGCTCGTCGACGTCGCCGAGCGCGGCGATCCGCGCGCTGTCCTTCGCGGTGCGGCTGCCGTCGCCCAGCCCGGTCGTGCCGTCGTCGCCGGTGCGGGTCGCGATCTGCGTCAGGCGTTTTCCCATGGTCGGTTTCCAGTCTATCCCGGTTGCTGGCCGCGGTGCGCCCATGCGGTCGTGTGCCGCTCGATGTACGCGAACAGCTCGTACATCGCCATCGCCATCACCGCGATCACGATCAGCCCGGCGAATGCCAGCGGCATCCGCAGCGCGGATCCGGCCGAGATCAGCAGATAGCCGATGCCTTCGTTCGCTGCGGTCATCTCGGACACCGTCGTGCCGACGAATGCGAGCGTGATCGCCACTTTCAGCGACGCGAAGAAATACGGCATCGATCGCGGCAGTCCGACTTTCAGCAGCACGTCGGTGCGGCGGGCGCCGAGCACCCGCAGCACGTCCTCGAGCTCGGGCTCGAGGGTCGCCAGCCCGGTCGCGATGTTGACCATGATCGGGAAGAACGAGATCAGGAATGCGGTCAGGATCGCGGGGCCCGCGCCGATGCCGACCCACACGACCAGGATCGGCACGAACGCGGCCTTGGGCAGCGCGTTGAACGCGGTCATCAGCGGATACAGCGCCGCGTACGCGAGCCGCGACGAACCGATCACGACGCCGAGCGCGACGCCGACGACGATCGAGATCCCGAATCCGATCATCGTGGTCCAGAACGTGCGCCACGCATGCATTGCGATCGCCGCCGAGTGCTCGCGCAGCGCGAGCACGATCTGCCACGGGCTCGGGAAGATGAACTCCGACACGCGGAAAACGACCACCGCGATCTGCCAGACGATCACGATTGCCGCCAGCAGCGCCAGCGGCGCGATCCGTTCGGTCCGCAGCGCGCGCCGGCCCATGCTCACTCCTTGCGGATCGCGCCGATCCGCTCGCGCAGCTCGTGCACGAGCTCCGCGAAGCGGGCGCCGTACGTGATCTCGAGCTCGCGCGGGCGCGGCAGGTCGATCACGCGCCGCGCGACGATGCGGCCCGGGCGCCGGCTCATCACGTAGACCGTGTCGGCGAGAAACGTCGCCTCGCGCAGGTCGTGGGTGACCAGGATCACGTTGAAGCGCTGCGCCTGCCACAGGTCGCGCAGCACGACCCACAGCTCCTCGCGGGTGAACGCGTCGAGCGCGCCGAAAGGCTCGTCGAGCATCAGCATCTTCGGCTCGTGGATCAGCGCGCGGCAGATCGATGCGCGCTGCTGCATTCCGCCCGAGAGCTGCCACGGATAGCGATCCGCGTAGCCGCTGAGCCCGACCGTCTCGAGCAGCCGCAGCGCGCGCTGCGCATATTCGTCACGCCGCGACCGGAATTGCGACCGGTACGGTTCGACGATCTCGAGCGGCAGCAGCACGTTGTCGAGAGTCGTCCGCCACGGCAGCAGCGTCGGCGCCTGGAACGCCATGCCGACGATCTTCATCGGCCCCGTGACCTCGCGCCCCGCAACCCGCACCGATCCGCGGGTCGGGCGCTTCAGCCCGGTCGCGAGCTTCATGAACGTCGACTTGCCGCAGCCCGACGGACCGACGATCGCGACGAACTCGCCGTCGCGCGTAGCCAGGCTGATGTCCTCGACCGCGTAGTCGCCGGCCTGCGCGAGCTCGTCGCTGTACGCGAGCCACACGCCATCGAATGCGACGAACGCGGGGGCGGCCGGGGCGGTGCCGTTCGCGGCGCCGGAGACGGCGGCGTCGGTCACGACGGCGTCGGCCGCAACGTGCGTCGCGTTACTTCGACAGGATGTCGCGCTGCTCCTTCGGCGGCAGGAAACTGCGGTCGAAGATGCGCGAGCCGTCGACCCGCTCCTTCAGCGCGAACGTCTCCGAGACCTGAGACGCCATCAGCGCGAGCCGCTCGGGGTTGATGTCGCCGAAGCCGTCGGCCTTGGCGTCGGGCGTGGCGATCGTGCTCTGGATCGCCAGCTTGAGCCGGCGCAGCTCGAGCGCCTCGTCGATGATCGGGTCGCGCTGCTTCACGTACTTGACGTGGCCCTCGGGGTCGGCGAGCACGTCGCGGGTCGCGCGGGTGAACGCGCGCAGGAAGCCGCGGACCGCGTCCGGGTTCTTGCGCAGGAAGTCCTCCGCCGCGATGATCGCGTTGCCGTACAGCTTCACGCCGTATTGCGGGTACGGCAGCATCACGATGTCGTCGTCGGCCACGCCGCGGGCGTTCAGGTTCAGCAGCGACGTGAAATAAAAGCCGGTGATCGCGTCGACGTCGCCGCGCGCCAGCATCGTCTCGCGCAGCGGCGGATCCATGCTGGTCCAGCTGACCTTGGCCGGGTCGAGGTTGTTGACCTTCGCGAAGATCGGGAACGCCTTGCGCCCCGCATCGAACACCGGCGCGCCCAGCTTCTTGCCCGCCAGATCTGCCGGCGCGCGAATTCCGGACTTCTTCAGCGCGAACACCGTCGCGGGCGTGTTGTTGTAGACCATCATCACCGCCACCGGCTTGCCGGGAGCGCCGGGATTGTTGCCCCAGAACTCCATCAGCGCCGCGATGTCGGCGAAGCCCATGTCGTAGGTCGCGGTCGCAACGCGATTGACGGCATTCGCCGAGCCGTTGCCGGCGTCGATCGTGACGTCGAGCTTCTCTTCCTTGAAGTAGCCCTTCGCCTGCGCCGCCAGGAACAGCGCCGCCGGCCCCTCGAATCGCCAGTCGAGCTGGAAGCGGATCTTCGTCGTCTGCGCCGCCGCGGGCAGTGCGGGCAGCGCCGTCGCAGCGGCGGTCGCGAGCGCCGCGGCGGCGGCGAGGAATCGGCGCTTCGGGAGCTTCGGCGGGGTCGACATGCGTTTGCTTCCTGGTGGGGGCGTTTCAGGGGCGAATCATAGCCGGTCGCTGCTGCTGCGCGACGTACCAGCGGTCGATCAGTGCGCGCTCCTCCTCGGTCATTGCGGTCAGGTTGCCGATCGGCATCGCCCGCGACACCACCGTCTGCCGATGGATCGCCGCGGCGTGGCGCACGATCTGGTCGGCGGTGTCGAGCGCGACGTTCGCCGGCGGCGCCGCGAAGCCGGCGAACGTCGGCCGCGCCGAATGACAGCCGGTGCAGCGCTGCTCGATCACCGGCTGCACGCGCGCGAGGTCCGGCGGCGCGCCGGCCGACGCGGCCGCCGCCGCGGGCGCTCCGGCCGCATCCGACGGTGTCGCCGCCGCGCTCGCCGACGGCGAAGCGGGCGGGCGCGG
>DATLGW010000359.1:0-3476 GCA_035540315.1 Burkholderiaceae bacterium
GCTCGGTCGACCTGCGCCGGCATCACCCGGACCTGATGCAGCGCTGCAGCGCCGCCGGACGCGCCGATGCGAAGGCGGCGATCGATGCCGCGAACCGCGAGGCGCTGGCGCGCGAAATTGCCGCGGCACGGCAGCGTGCGCAGGGGCGCGGACTGATCGCGGTCAACGTGATGCGCGCGGTGGCCGAATATGCGCCGTCGGTCAGGCAGGCGCTCGAATCCGGCGCCGACGCGATCGTGGTCGGCGCCGGCCTGCCGCTGGATCTGCCGGAGCTCGCGCGCGAGCATCCGCAGGCGCTGCTGGTGCCGATCCTGTCGGATGCGCGCGGCGTGTCGCTGATCGTGCGCAAGTGGGAACGCAGGCAGCGCTGCCCGGACGCGATCGTGCTCGAGCATCCCCGCTTCGCCGGCGGGCATCTGGGCGCAGCGACGCTGGAGGAAATCCGCGATCCGCGCTTCGATTTCGAACGGTCGATTCCGGAGTCGATCGCGTTCCTGCGCACGGCCGGGCTCGAGCGCCGGGTGCCGCTGATCGCGGCCGGCGGCATCCGCAGCTTCGCCGACATCGCGCGGATGCAGTCGCTCGGCGCGGCCGCCGCGCAGCTCGGCACGCCGTTCGCCGTCACCGCGGAATGCGACGCCGCCCCGGAGTTCAAGCGCGTGCTCGCGCAGGCGCGCGACGAGGATCTGGTCGAGTTCATCAGCGTGGCCGGCTTGCCGGCCCGCGCGGTCAAGACGCCGTGGCTCGCGGCGTACCTGCAGGTCGAGCAGCGGCTGCAGCAGTCGGTGCGCAGCAAGCGGCGATGCACGAAGTGGTTCGACTGCCTGGCCCGGTGCGGATTGCGCGACGGCCTGACCGGCTGGGGGCAGTTCTGCATCGATCAGCAGCTCGCGGTCGCGCTGCGCGGCGACGTCGCGCGCGGCCTGTTCTTCCGGGGCGCCGGGAAACTGCCGTTCGGCGAGCGGATCGCGAGCGTACGCGAGCTGATCGAGCGGCTGCTGGAACCCCGCGCGCCTGTGCCGGTCTGACGAAGGGCCGCCTGCGCAGGCGGCCGATCAGCGCACGACCGCGGTCGCTTCCAGCTCGATTTTGCCCGGCGAGTCCAGCAGGTCGGCCACGAAGATCATCGACATCGCCGGATAGTGCCGACCCATCAGCCGGCGCCAGATCTCGCCCAGCTGCGGCCGCGCGGCCAGATACGCCGGCTTGTCGCAGCAGTAGGCGGTGATCCGGCAGATGTCCTGCGGCGCCCCGCCTGCCTGCTCGAGCACGGTCAGCACGTTGCGCAGCGCCTGCTCGAACTGCGGCGCGATCTCCTCGCTCGCGAAACGCTGCTGCGCGTCCCAGCCGACCTGCCCGCCAATGAAAACCAGCCGCCCGGCCGAGACGGCGATTCCATTGGAGTAGCCGATCGGCTTGGCCCAGTCCGGCGGATTCAGCAGCTGCATCGTTGGCCTTCCTTCATCAGTCGACGAATCGCGGCGGATCGGGGTCGACGTTCCAATCGGGCTCGGGCCGCGGCGTGTGCTCCAGCGATTCGCGGATCCACGCGATGTGCTCGCGCTCCTCGGCCTGCAGCTTCAGCGCTGCTCGGCGCACCGCGTCGTTCGCAGCGGCCTCGGCGAGCGCACCGAAGAACTGCTCGGCGCGCTTTTCGTTCGCCAGCGCGATCTGCAGCACGTGGTACGGGCGCATCAGATAGTGAACCGAATCGATCGGCGCCATCTCGGGCGCATCGAATCCGTTCCAGCCGAAATCGCCGATCGCGAGCTCGGGCAGCTGGCTCCAGCCCATGTCGGCCATCATCCGGTCGGCGTGCAGCCGCTCGACGACCGACAGCTTGCGAAACAGCGCCGCGACCTCGGGGCTGTTGTGCACCTCCATCGTGTCGGCGAGCTCGGCATAACGTTCGGACGCCTCGATCTCCATCATCACTGCCTGAGCGACGAACTCCTCGATGCTGAACGATGCGGGGCGGCTGCGGGTCGCGCGGTTCATGGCAGGAACTCCGTCTCGAGATCGTCGACGCTGACGGGCGCTGCGGCGCGGTGCATCGGGTAGGCGCTTCGATCGCCTGCATACAGCACGCCGATGTTCAGCCCGTCGTCGGTCATCAGCCGGCGCGCGGCGCGCGCCGGGTCGTCGGTCGAAGGCACCGGCGAGGGCCGCACCAGGTCCTTCCACTGGCGCTGCTCGGGACGGAACGTCACGCACGGACTGAGGATCTCGACGAACGAAAAGCCCGGATGCCGGATCGCCTGCGCGACGATCTGCGCGGTGCCGTTGGGGTCGCCGGAGAACGCGCGCGCGATGAAGTTCGCGCCCGACGCCAGCGCGACCACCAGCGGATGGAATACCCGCAGCCCGGTGCCTCCCGGGGACAGCTTCGAGTCCCAGTCGGGCTCGGTCGTCGGCGACGGCTGCCCCTTCGTCATCCCGTACACGTGGTTGTCCATCACGATGTACGTCAGGTCGACGTTGCGCCGGCACGCATGGATGAAGTGGTTGCCGCCGATCGAGTAGCCATCGCCGTCGCCGCCGGCGACCACCACCGTCAGGTCCGGCCGCGCGACCTTCAGTCCGGTGGCCGCCGCGAGCGCGCGTCCGTGAACGCCGTGGAAGCCGTAGCAGCGCGTGTACGCCGGAATCCGGGACGAGCAGCCGATGCCGGACACGACGACGGTGTCGTGGGGCGCGAGGTTCAGCGCTGCGAACGCTTTCGTGAGCGCGCCGAGCACCGAATAGTCGCCGCAGCCCGGACACCAGATCGGCTTGTAGTCGGACTTGTAGTCGGCGGCGGTACGCGCGACCGCCGTCGTTTCGAGCGTGCCGGTCGAGTTCATCGCTGCATGCCCTCGCGAAGGATCCGGTCGTACAGCTCGCCGGGCCGCAGCGGCAGCGGCCCGGGGCGGTGATAGCCGACCAGCTCGGCGGGGCAGCCGTCGGCGAATGCGCGCAGGTAGCGGTACAGCTGCCCGCCATGGTTCTGCTCGACGACGATCGCGCGGCGCACGCCAGCGAGCGCCTGCGCGAGCCGCTGCGACTGCAGCGGCGCGATCAGCCGCAGCACGATCAGCTTCACCGCGACGCCGGCGGCGGCCGCGCGGGCGACCGCCTCGCGTGCCGGGCCGCTCGCCGACCCGAACGTGATCACCGCCAGCTCGCCGTCGCCGTCGATGTCGGCCCAGCGCGCGCCGTAGTCGAACGACTGCAGCTTGCGCGCGCGCTTGTCGAGCTGCGCCTGATGATCGCCCGCCTGGCTGCTCGGAATCGCGGCCTCGGTGTGCTCGAGCCCGTCGGCGGTATAGGTGACGCCGGGCGTGCCCGGGATCGCCATCGGCGAGACGCCGTCGTCGGTCAGGCGGTACCGCGCATAGCCGGGCGCGTTCGGCGCGGCGACCGATCGCGGCGCCGGCAGCGTCGCTTCGTCGTCGCTCGCCGGCGCATCGAGGATCGCTCGCGCCTGTCCCATGAAC
>DATLGW010000360.1:0-2170 GCA_035540315.1 Burkholderiaceae bacterium
TCAAGGGCCCGGGGCCCGGACGCGAGTCGTCGGTGCGCGCGCTCAATGCGCTGGGCATCAAGATCGTGTCGATCTCGGACGTGACGCCGGTGCCGCACAACGGCTGCCGGCCGCCGAAGAAGCGCCGGATCTGAGCGGCGCAGGCGAGCGAGCGATCGGAAGCGATATTTTTTCGAAGGTGGCGCAAACCCGCGATCCGACCGATCGAAATCGCGAATAAGCCCACCGTTCGTGCGGCTCGCCGGGTTCGCCCCGGCGCCGGCAGCGAACTGACCGCGGCAGTGGCCGCGTAGATGAGGGAAGACGAAAGTGGCACGCTACACTGGACCCAAGGCAAAGCTGTCCCGCCGCGAAGGGACGGACCTGTTCCTGAAGAGCGCCCGGCGCTCGCTGGACTCGAAGTGCAAGCTCGACAGCAAGCCCGGCCAGCACGGCCGCACGTCGGGCGCGAGGCTGTCGGACGCCGGCAAGCAGCTGCGCGAGAAGCAGAAGGTCAAGCGGATGTACGGCGTGCTGGAACGGCAGTTCCGGCGCTATTTCGCCGAGGCGTCCAAGCGCAAGGGCAACACCGGCGAGACGCTGCTGCAGCTGCTCGAGTGCCGGCTCGACAACGTCGTGTACCGGATGGGCCTGGCGTCGACGCGCGCCGAGGCGCGCCAGCTGGTCAGCCACAAGGCGATCACCGTCAACGGCGAGACGGTGAACATCCCATCGGCGCAGGTGCGGCCGAACGACGTGGTCGCGGTGCGCGAGAAGGCGCGCAAGCAGGCGCGCATCCAGGACGCGCTGAACCTGGCCGAGCAGGGCGGAATGCCGGGCTGGGTGTCGGTCGACAAGACCAAGATGGAGGGCGTGTTCAAGCAGGTGCCCGACCGCAGCGAGTTCGCCGCGGACGTCAACGAAAGCCTGATCGTCGAGTTGTATTCGCGCTAAGAGAATTCTGAGGATCCCCCACCTATGCAGACTGCCTTGTTGAAGCCGCGCATCGTCGAGGTCGAGCAGCTCGGACCTTCGCATTCCCGCGTCGTGATGGAGCCGTTCGAGCGCGGCTACGGACACACGCTCGGCAATGCGCTGCGCCGCGTGCTGCTGTCGTCGATGATCGGCTACGCGCCGACCGAGGTGCAGATCTCGGGCGTCGTCCACGAGTACTCGACGATCGACGGACTGCGCGAGGACGTCGTCGACCTGCTGCTGAACCTGAAGGGCGTCGTGTTCAAGCTGCACAACCGCGACGAGGTGTTCCTGACGCTGCGCAAGGACACCCCCGGACCGGTGCTGGCGAGCGACATCGACGTGCCGCACGACGTCGAGGTCGTCAACGGCGATCACGTGATCGCGAACCTCACGCAGGGCGGCAAGCTCGACATGCAGATCAAGATCGAGAAAGGCCGCGGCTACGTGCCGGGAACGATGCGCAACCTGAACGACTCGAAGTCGATCGGCCGCATCGTGCTCGACGCGTCGTTCTCGCCGGTTCGCCGCGTGACCTACTCGGTCGACAGCGCCCGGGTCGAGCAGCGCACCGACCTCGACAAGCTGATCATGGACGTCGAGACCAACGCGGTGATCGCGCCCGAGGAAGCCGTGCGCCAGGCCGCGCGGATCCTGGTCGAGCAGCTGTCGGTGTTCGCCGCGCTCGAAGGCGGCGCCGAGGCGATCGAGGCGGCGGTCGCCGCCGGCGGCGCGCGCTCGCCGCAGATCGATCCGATCCTGCTGCGCCCGGTCGACGACCTGGAGCTGACCGTGCGTTCGGCCAACTGCCTGAAGGCCGAGAACATCTACTACATCGGCGATCTGATCCAGCGCACCGAGAACGAGCTGCTGAAGACGCCGAACCTGGGCCGCAAGTCGCTGAACGAGATCAAGGAAGTGCTCGCGTCGCGCGGGCTGACGCTCGGAATGCGGCTGGAGAACTGGCCGCCGGCCGGCCTAGAGCGCCCGTAGCGCGGCTCGCCCGCGCCCGGCCGCAACGAGAGCTGTAAGGAACGAACATGCGCCACCGTCACGGACTTCGCAAACTGAACCGCACCAGCGCGCATCGCGAGGCGATGCTGCGCAACCTGACCGTTGCGCTGCTGCGGCACGAACTGATCAAGACCACGCTGCCCAAGGCCAAGGAGCTGCGCCGGGTGATCGAGCCGATCATCACGCTGGGCAAGAAGCCGTC
>DATLGW010000361.1:0-3290 GCA_035540315.1 Burkholderiaceae bacterium
TGTTCCTGGAGCCGAACATGATGGCCGGCATCCTGCTGTACGCGTTCGCTGCCGCGCTGGTCGGCGGGATCGACAACCCGCTCGGCGCGGTGATCGGGGGCTTCCTGGTCGGGGTGCTCGAGAACGTGCTCGGCGCCTACGTGATCGGCAACGAGCTCAAGCTGTCGCTCGCGCTGGTGCTGATCGTCGGGGTGCTGATCGTGCGGCCGTCCGGGCTGCTGGGCCAGCGCGTCGTGGTGCGCGTGTGAACGCCGCGGTCGACACGGCAGCGGTCGGTGCCGCCGGCTCGGCGGCGCGCAACCGCACGATGCTGGGCATCGCGCTGCTGCTCGCGCTCGCGTGCCTGCTGCCGTTCGCCGTCAGCGACTACCGGACGTTCCAGTTCACGATGGTGCTCGTGTATGCGATCGCGCTGCTCGGGCTGAACATGCTGACCGGGTACAACGGCCAGATCTCGCTCGGCCACGGCGCGTTCTTCGCGATCGGCGCCTACACCGCGGCGATCCTGATGGACAAGGCGAACGCGCCGTACTGGGCGACGCTGCCGGTCGCGGCGATCGTGTGCCTCGTCGTCGGCTTCCTGTTCGGGCTGCCGGCGCTGCGGCTCGAGGGGCTGTACCTGGCGCTCGCGACGTTCGGGCTCGCGGTCGCGATGCCGCAACTGCTGAAGCACAAGCATCTCGAGCCTTGGACCGGCGGCGTGCAGGGAATCGTGATCATGAAGCCCGACGCGCCGTTCGGGCTGCCGCTGAATCCGGACCAGTGGCTGTACTTCTTCACGCTGGCGGTCGCGGTCGCGCTGTTCGTGCTCGCGCGCAACCTGCTGCACGGGCGCATCGGCCGCGCGATGGTCGCGATCCGCGACCATCCGATCGCCGCCGAGGCGATGGGGATCCACAACGCGATCGTCAAGTCGCTGACTTTCGGCGTGTCGGCGATGTACACCGGGGTCGCCGGCGCGCTGGGCGCGATCGCGGTGCAGTTCGTCGCGCCCGACAGCTTCACGATCTTCCTGTCGATCACGTTCCTGGTCGGCATCGTGGTCGGCGGGATGGCGTCGATCTCCGGCGCGGTGTTCGGCGCGATCTTTATCCAGTTCGTGCCGAACATCGCCGACCAGATCTCCAAAGCCGCGCCGTGGGCGATCTACGGCGTGTTCCTGATCGCGTTCGTCTACCTGATGCCGACCGGCGTCGCCGGCGCGTTGCGGATCGCGCAAGCGCGCCTGACCGCTGCCTGGTCGGCCCGCGTCGCCCACCCCCAGAGGAGGTCCTCATGAAACGCCGTCACGTCCTGTTCGCCGCGCTGCTCGGGCTGTCGCTCGCAGGCGCCGCGCATGCGCAGAAGAAATACGATCCGGGCGCGAGCGACACCGAGATCAAGATCGGCCAGACGATGCCGTACAGCGGCCCGGCGTCGGCGTACGGCACGATCGGCAAGGCCCAGGCGGCGTACTTCCGGATGATCAACGACCAGGGCGGCGTCAACGGGCGCAAGATCAATTTCATCACCGTCGACGACGGCTACAGCCCGCCGCGAACCGTCGAGCAGGTTCGCCGCCTGGTCGAGCAGGAACAGGTGCTGTTCGTGTTCCAGACGCTGGGGACGCCGTCGAACACCGCGATCCACAAGTACATGAACGCGCGCAAGGTGCCGCAGCTGTTCGTGGCGACCGGCGCGACGAAGTGGAACGACCCGAAGAACTTCCCTTGGACGATGGGCTGGCAGCCGAACTACCAGACCGAGGGGCGGATCTACGCGCAGCACATCCTGAAGACCAAGCCGAACGCGAAGATCGCGGTGCTGTACCAGAACGACGACTACGGCAAGGACTATCTGAAAGGCTTCAAGGACGGGCTGGGCGACAAGGTTGGCATGATCGTCGCCGAAGCGTCGTACGAGGTCGCCGACCCGACCGTCGATTCGCAGATCGTGCAGCTCAAGGGTTCGGGCGCCGATACGTTCTTCAACATCACGACCCCGAAGTTCGCCGCGCAGGCGATCCGGCGCGCGCACGACATCGACTGGAAACCGACCCACTACCTGAACAACGTGTCGACCAGCGTCGGATCGGTGCTGACGCCGGCCGGACTCGACAAGTCGGTGGGGCTGATCACGACCGCGTACCTGAAGGATCCGACCGACCCCGAGTGGGCGAACGATCCGGCCGTCAAGGAGTGGGCCGAGCTGATGAAGAAGTACTACCCCGATGGCAGCCTGACCGACAGCTTCAACCTCTACGGGGTCGCGGTCGCGCAGACCGTCGTGCAGGTGCTCAAGCAGGCGGGCGACAACCTGACGCGCGAGAACGTGATGCGCGAGGCGGCGAACCTGAAGAACGTGTCGTTGCCGCTGCTGATCCCGGGCATCTCGATCAACACCGGCCCCGGCGATTTCGCGCCGATCGAGGCGGTCCAGCTGCAGCGCTTCGACGGTCAGAAATGGGTGCGTTTCGGCGAGGTGATCAGCGCCGATCAGCGCTGACGGACCTGCCGGCGCGGCGGGTGCCGCCCGGCGCGCCCGGCGGCGCCGGCGTCGCGCGGCGCCGCCGCAACGCTCGCAGGCGTTTGCCCTGCGCCGGCTGCCCTCGTATAATCAAGGGTTTGCTGCGATCACTCCCGAGGCCGCCGATGAAACCAGGCATCCACCCCGAGTACCGCGAGGTCGTCTTCATGGACATCTCGAACGGCTTCAAGTTCATCACCCGTTCGACCGTCAGCGCCCGCGACCGGATCACGATCGACGGCCGGGAATATCCGCTGTTCAAGCTCGACGTGACGTCGGAGACGCATCCGTTCTACACCGGCGCGCAGCAGCGGATCATCGAGACCGGCCGCGTCGAGAAATTCCGTCAGAAGTTCGCGCGTCCCGGCAAGTCGTCCTGAGGCGACCGTCGCCGGCGGCGCCTGAATGGCGGCATTCGGGCGCCGTTGCATCCGAAAGGCAGCTGAACGCTGCCTTTCGCTTTTCTGCGCTGCGCGCTCTTGAGACCGTTCACCGTCACCGCGCCCGAGGCGGGCAAGCTGCCACGCTGGCTGCTGGTGCTGCTTTGCGCGCTGTACATCGTGCCGGGCCTGGTCGGCCGCGATCCGTGGCGCCACGACGATGCGGCCGGATTCGGCATCGCCTACTCGTTCGCGGGGCTGGCGACCGGGCCGGTGCCGGGTTCGGTCGCCTGGCAGGTGCCGCACGTGTTCGGGCTGCCGGTCGTCGATGTCGGGCCGGCGCCGTTCTGGCTGGCGGCGGTCGCGATCCATCTGCTCGAGCCGGTGCTGGCGCCCGATACCGCG
>DATLGW010000362.1:0-7654 GCA_035540315.1 Burkholderiaceae bacterium
AGGCGGGAGGCATCCTGGTCGAGGCGCGCAGTCAGGGGCCCCTGCAGCGGCTGGTGATCGGCTGCGGATTGAACCTGCAGCCGTCGACCCGTGTCGGCGACGCTGCCGACGCCGCCGCGGTCGCGCTCCGGCCCGCCGGCGCGGGCGACGCTGCGGCGCCGCGCACGCCGCTGCCGGTGGGGTTCCTGTTCGCGGCGCAGGCCGCGCCGCCCCGGCGCGAGTTGGCGGTCGCGCTCGCGCAGGACGTGCTGGCGGCGTTCGCGACGTTCGCGCAGCACGGCTTCGCGCCGTTCGCGCAGCGCTGGCGCGAGCTCGACGCCTATGCCGGCCGCGAAGTCGAGCTGCGGCTGCCCGACGGCACGCGCCAGCTCGCAACCGCAGTCGGGATCGACGAGGCCGGCGGACTGCAGGTCAGGGTCGACGGCGAGTTGCGCACGCTGCTGTCGGCCGAGGTCAGCGTGCGGGTTCCCTCCGCTGCCACGTCACGTCTCCGCGCGGGCGCGCGTTCGGATTGAACCTGGCATCGGGGTCCGCATCGCATCATTCGCCGAACCGCACGTGCCGGCCCGGCGCCGCATCGAACAGCGCGCGCGTGTACTCGTGCTTCGGCGCGCGGAACACCTCGACCGTCGGGCCGTATTCGACGACGCGGCCGCGCGACATCACCGCGACGTCGTCGCAGACCTGAGCGGCCACCCGCAGGTCGTGCGTGATGAACAGCATCGCCAGGTTCAGCTCGCCGCGGATGTCCTCGAGCAGCCGCAGCACCTGCGCCTGCACCGACACGTCGAGCGCCGACACCGCTTCGTCGGCGATCAGCAGATCGGGCTCCATCGCGAGCGCTCGCGCGATCGCGATCCGCTGCCGCTGCCCTCCGGAGAACTGGTGCGGGTAGCGGTCGAGCGCATCCGGGTCGAGCCGCACCAGCTCGAGCAGCCGGCGCGCGCGCGCCAGCGCGTCGCTGCGTTTCTGGCCGTAGTTCATCGGCCCCTCGATGATCGACTCGCCGACGGTCCGGCGCGGGTTCAGCGACCGGTAGGGATCCTGGAACACGATCTGCACGTGCCGCCGATGCGGCCGCAGCCGGCGGTTCGGCAATCGTGCGACGTCCTGGCCCGCGAGCAGGATGCGGCCGCGCGACGGCTCGATCAGCCGCGCGATGCAGCGGGCGACGGTCGACTTGCCCGACCCGGATTCGCCGACCAGCCCGAGCGTGCGCCCGCGGCGGATTTCGAGGTCGACGTCGGCGGCGGCATCCACGGCCGTGCCGCGGCCGAACCAGCCGCTTTGCGCATAGGTCTTGCCGAGCCCTTCGGTGCGCAGCACCGGCGGCTCGTCGGCGCGCGGCGACGCCGGCCGCTGCGGCGGTTCGTGGCTCGGCACCGAAGCGATCAGCATCTGCGTGTACGGATGCTGCGGCCGCGCGATCACCTGCTGCGTCGCGCCCAGCTCGACCAGCTCGCCGTAGCGCAGCACCGCGACGCGGTCCGCGATGTCGGCGACGACGCCGAAATCGTGCGTGATGAACAGCACCCCCGTGCCGCGCTCGCGCTGCAGCTCGCGAATCAGCTTCAGGATCTGCGCCTGCGTGGTCACGTCGAGCGCGGTCGTCGGCTCGTCGGCGATCAGCAGCGCCGGCTCGAGCACCAGCGCCATCGCGATCATGATCCGCTGCCGCTGTCCGCCCGACAGCTGATGCGGAAACGAGTCGATCATCCGCTGCGGATCGGGCAGGTGCACCTGGTCGATGATCCGCAGGATCCGCTCGCGCCGCTCGGCGCCCGACAGCTTCGTGTGCTCGCGCAGCACCTCGTCGATCTGCTCGCCGCAGCGCATCACCGGATTGAGCGCCGTCATCGGCTCCTGAAAGATCATCGACATCCGCGTGCAACGCAGCTCGCGCAGCCGCTGCTCGCTGGCGCCGGCCAGCTCTTCGCCCTGCAGCCGGATCGAGCCGCCGGTGACGGGCAGCGCCGACGGCAGCAGCCCCATCACCGAGAACGCGATCACCGATTTGCCGGAGCCCGACTCGCCGACCAGGCAGACGATCTCGCCGGGCGCGACCGAAAAGCTCACGCCGGCGACCGCTCGCGCGCGGTCTGCGCCGCGCGGCAGCGCGATCGACAGGTCGTCGATCGCGAGCACCGACTCGCCCGGGCGAGCGCTCGCCGCAGCGCGCGCGGCCTCGGCAGTCGCATTCATCGGAGCGTCGCCCGCATCGTCACAGCCGCTTCGACATCCGCGGGTCGATCGTGTCGCGCAGCCCGTCGCCGAGCATGTTGATCGCGAGCACGGTCAGCGTCAGGAAGATCCCGGGGAACAGGATGTTGTGCGGATAGACCTGGAACAGCGTGCGGCCCTCGGCCATGATGTTGCCCCACGTCGGCGTCTCCGGCGGAATCCCGACGCCGAGGAACGACAGGATCGCCTCGAGCAGGATCGCCGAGCCGCAGATGAACGTTCCCTGCACGATCAGCGGCGCGATCGTGTTCGGCAGCACGTGCCGCCACAGGATCTTCGGCGTCGGCGTGCCGACCGAGATCGCCGCTTCGACGTACGGCTCCTCGCGGATCGACAGCACGATCGATCGCACCAGCCGCACGACCCGCGGTATCTCGGGAATCGCGACCGCGACGATCACGGTCGCGAGTCCGGCGCCCGTCAGCGCGACCAGCGCGATCGCGAGCAGGATCGCCGGGATCGCCATCAGCCCGTCCATGATCCGCATCACGACCGCGTCGACCCAGCGGAAATAGCCGGACACCAGCCCGATCACCGTGCCGATCGCCACCGACAGCAGCGCGACCGTGACGCCGACGATCAGCGACACGCGGGCGCCGTAGATCACGCGCGAATACACGTCGCGGCCGAGCGAGTCGGTGCCCATGTAGGCGGTGCGCGTGATCTTGCGACCCTCGTCGTCGCGCACCGTGGTCTGGTAGCCGGGCGTGCGGTTGCGGTCGGCGGGGCTGATCGCGGCGGGGTCGTGCACGGTCAGCAGCGGCGCTGCGATGCCGATCGCGGCGATCAGCGACATGATCACCAGGCCGATCACCACGCTCGGGTTGCGGATCAGCCGCCGCCAGGCCGACGCGCCGACCGGACCGGCGCCCAGGCCGGTGGTCTCGGTGATCGGAACGGCGCTCACGGCTTCGGTCCCGGCGTCGCGGTCAGTACCGGATCCGCGGATCGAGCACGGTGTACAACAGATCGATCACGAGGTTCACCAGCACGTACGCGAACGAGAACAGCAGGATCACCGCCTGCACGGTCGGGTAGTCCCGCGCCAGCACCGCGTCGACCGTCAGCCGCCCCAGCCCCGGAATGTTGTAGACGCTCTCGGTGACGACGACGCCGCCGATCAGCAGCGCGATGCCGATGCCGATGATCGTGACGATCGGCACGGCCGCGTTGCGCAGCGCATGGCGCACGATCACCTTCAGGTTCGGCAGCCCCTTGGCGCGAGCGGTGCGCACGTAGTCCTCGTTGAGCACCTCGAGCACGCTGGTGCGGGTCATCCGCGCGATCAGCGCCACATAGATCACGGCCAGCGTGCACGCCGGCAGGATCAGCCGGTGCAGGAATTCCCAGAACCCGTTCGCGATCCGCTGGTAGCCCTGGACCGGGAACCAGCCGAGCTGCACCGAGAACACGTAGATCAGCAGGTAGCCGATCACGAACACCGGCACCGAGAACCCCAGCACCGAAAAACCCATCACGAAGCGGTCGATCCACGAGCCCTGGCGCACCGCGGCGATCGTTCCCAGCGGCACCGCGACCACCGTCGCCAGGATGATCGTCAGCGTCGCGAGCGCCAGCGTCGGCTCGATCCGGTCGGCGATCAGCGACGCGACCGTGCGCTTGTAGAAGAACGACTCGCCGAAGTCGCCCTGCAGCATGTGCGCGGCCCAGACGAAGAACTGGGACACGATCGGCTGGTCCAGGCCGAGCCGCGCCCGGATGTGCTCGACGTCCTGCGCCGTGGCACCGGGTCCGGCGATGATCGACGCCGGGTCCCCCGGCGTCAGCCGCAGCATCAGGAACACGAAGACGGCGACCACCAGCAGCACCGGGATCGTCGCCAGGATCCTGCGCCCGACGTAGGCCCACATCGACAGCTGACCTCGCGCGTGAAGTTAGGCAACCGCGGCTGCCCCGCCGCCGGCGGCGGCCGGGCGCTCGGCGCGGCCGGGTGCCGTCACGGCACCCGGCGGGTCACCGCCCCTTCTTCTCGATGTTCCAGAACACCGGCGCCGGCGCCGTCAGCATGCCGGAGACGTTCGTGCGCATTCCGGCCGGCTGCCGCCACTGTCCGAGGTGGATGTGCGTCGGGTACTCGAGCAGCCGCAGCTGGACCTGCTCGGCGATCTGCTTCTGCTTGGCCGGATCGCTCTCGCGCGCGAACTGATCGCGCAGCTCCTCCATCTTCTTGTCGCACGGCCAGCCGAACAGCGCCTTGTCGCAGCTCGAGTTCAAGAACGCCGTCCCGATCGGGTTCAGCACGTCAGCAGCGACCCACGACGTGATGAACGCATGCCAGCCGCCCTGCTGCGGCGGGTCCTTCTTCGCGCGGCGCGCGACCAGCGACTGCCAGTCCATGGACTGCATGTCGACCTTCATGCCGGCGCGCTCCATCAGCGACTTCGCGACCGGCGCCAGGTTCGTCAGCACGGCCAGGTCGGTCGAGTGCATCAGCACGATTGGCGAGCCGTCGTAGCCGGCTTCCTTCAGCACCTCGCGCGCTTTCTTGAAGTTCGACTCGAGCACGTTGTCCATGCCTGTTTGAGTCGCGAAGGGCGTGCCGCACGGGAACAGCGACTTGCAGGTCTGGTAGAACTTCGGATCGCCGATCACCGCTTTCAGGAAGTCCTCCTGATTGAACGCGTACAGCAGCGCCTGGCGGACCTTCGGATTGTCGAACGGCGGATGCAGCGTGTTGAAGCGGAACGCGTACTGGTTGCCCAGCGGGTTCCAGTCGAACAGCTTGACGTCCTGCGAGCGCTGCGCCACCGGAATCAGGTCGTGCGGCAGCGCTTCGATCAGGTCGATCTCGCCGGCCACCAGCGCGTTGACCGCGGTCTGGTGATCGGGGATCGCGCGCCACTCGACGCGATCGACCTTGACCACCTTGCCGCCGGCGAGTCCGGACGCAGGCTCGCTGCGAGGCTTGTACTTGTCGAACTTAACATAGACGGTTCGGTCGCCCGGTTTCCACTCGTCGGTCTTGAACACGAACGGGCCCGAACCGATGTACTCCTTGATCTGCTCGTTCGGATTCGTCTCGGCGATCCGCTTGGGCATGATGAACGGCACGTTCGACGACGGCTTGCCCAGCGCCAGCAGCATCAGGCCGGTGGGCGAGTTCAGCGTGATCGTCCACGAGCGCTGATCGTCGGCCTTGATGTCCTTCACGAAGCTCATCAGCTTCTGGCCCATCGCGTCCTTGGCACCCCAGCGGCGGATCGACGCGATCACGTCCTCCGACGTTACCGGCTGCCCGTCGTGGAACAGCAGCCCTTCGCGAAGCGTGAACTTCCATGTCAGGCGGTCGTCGGAGACCGACCACTTGTCGACCATCTGCGGCTTGACCTCGTTCTTCTCGTCGACCGCGAACAGCGTGTCGTAGATCATGTAGCCGTGGTTGCGCGTGATGTACGCGGTCGTCCAGATCGGGTCGACGATCTTCAGGTCGGAATGCGCGACCACCCGGAGCGTCGTCTGCGCTTGCGCCGGGGCGGTGGTGAATGCGAAGGCAGCGGCGATCGCAGCCGCTGCGGTCGTGCCGAGCGCGCTGCGTTTGAACAGGGTCATCGCGGACACGGGGGTCTCCTCTCGTTGAAACGGCGTCACACCTTAGCCCCCCGGACGGCGGCTGGCAAGACCCGACCGGGCCGCGGCGGCGGTCGCGCCGGCCGCAGCGCGTCGAAGCCGCCGCATCTCACCGTTCGTTCTCGTAGCACAATGTCGGCGGACTCAGGAGGACACCATGGCCCGTATCGCCGTCGGCGGCATGCAGCACGAGACGAACACCTTCGCGCCGTCGAAGGCCGATTACACCGCGTTCGAGCACGGCGGCGGCTGGCCGCCGATCCAGCGCGGCGACGCGCTGTTCGACGCGGTCGCCGGCGCGAACATTCCGGTGCAGGGGGCGATCGAGAAGCTGCGCGCGGCGAACCACCGGCTGGTGCCGTTGACGTGGGCATCGGCGTCGCCGTCGGCGCACGTGACCCGCGACGCGTTCGAGCGGATCGTCGGCGACCTGGTCGCGCGGCTGCAGGCCGCGGGCCCGGTCGACGGCGTCTATCTGGATCTGCACGGCGCGATGGTCAGCGAGGAGTTCGACGACGGCGAGGGCGAGATCCTGCGCCGCGTGCGCGACGTGGTCGGGCCGCAGGTTCCGGTGGTCGCGAGCCTCGACCTGCATGCGAACGTCACGCGCGCGATGGTCGCGCTGGCCGACGGGCTGGCGGTCTACCGCAGCTACCCGCACGTGGACATGGCGGCGACCGGCGCCCGCGCGGCGGCGCTGCTGGACCGGATGATCTCGAGCGGCCAGCGGCCGGCGAAGGCGTTTCACCAGTTCGACTACCTGACCGGAATCCCGTCGCAGTGCACGTTCATCGAGCCGGGCCGCAGCCTGTACCAGCTGCTCGAACGGATCGAGGCGCAGCATTCGGCGCTGCTGGAGTTCGCGCCCGGGTTTCCGATGGCCGACATCGCCGAATGCGGGATGTCGGCGCTCGCGTACGCGACCGATGCCGCGGCCGCGCGCGCGGCGCTGCAGCCGCTGATCGATGCGATCGCGGCGGCCGAGCCGCAGTTCGCGATGGAGCTGCTGTCGCCCGACGAGGCGGTCGAGCGCGCCATCCGAGGCGGCGCGCCGGGTTCGCCGGTCGTTCTGGCCGATACGCAGGACAACCCGGGCGCCGGCGGCAACGGCGACACGACCGAGCTGCTCGCGGCGCTGATCCGGCACCGCGCCCGCGACTCGGTGCTCGGGATGCTGATCGACCCGGCGAGCGCGCAGCGTGCGTTCGAGGCCGGGCAGGGAGGCGCGGCCGAGTTCTCGCTCGGCGCCACCTCGGGGCTGCCGGGACATCGTCCGGTGGCCGGCCGCTTCGTCGTCGAGCGGCTCGGCGACGGCAAGTTCACCTGCACCGGGCCGATGTTCAACAACTTCCGAATGAACCTCGGCCCGATGGCGCTGCTGCGCGAGTCCGACTCGGGAGTGCGGGTGGTGCTGGCATCGCGAAAGTGCCAGGCGGCCGACCAGCAGATGTTCCGTCACGTCGGAATCGAGCCGGTGCGCCAGCGCGTGGTCGCGCTGAAGAGCTCGGTGCATTTCCGCGCCGACTTCCAGCCGATCGCCCGCGAAGTGCTGGTCGTGCGCGCACCCGGCCCCGCGCTCGCGGATCCGTCGCAGTTCCGCTGGACCAAGCTGCGCAAGGGCGTGAGGTTGCGCCCGCTGGGGCCGGTGCACGCTTACGGAAGGTCCGCATAACTTGGAAGGGGCCACGGCGTGACGACGCACACGCGACGGGTCCGCGTGTTCTTCGGCGCGTGGCCCGATGCGGCGGCACGCGATGCGTTGGACGCCGCGGCGCAGCGCTGCGCCGAACGATTCGGCGGCAGGGCGGTGGCCGCCGGATCGCTG
>DATLGW010000363.1:0-8629 GCA_035540315.1 Burkholderiaceae bacterium
GCGATCCGATCAGGCCCGCTCGGGCTGCGCTCGCGGCGGCCGGACGTCGTCACTGCGGCGTGATTCCCGCGCGCTTGACGATGTCGGCGAACTTCGCGTGGTCGTCGGCGATCCGGCGCGCGAACTGCTGCGGCCCCAGCCGCCCCGGGGTGACGCCCATTGCCGCGAACTGCGCGGCGAACGCGTCGGATTCCAGGATCGGCCGCACGGCGGCGTGCGCTTTCTCGACGATCGGCTGCGGCAGCCGCGCCGGACCGACCAGTCCCCACCATGCGGTCATCTCGAACCCGGAATACCCGGCTTCGGCGACGGCCGGCACGTCCGGCAGCAGCGGCACGCGCTGCGCGCCCGACGTGGCCAGCGCCCGCAGCGCGCCCGATTTCACGTGCGGATACGTCGCCTGCACCGACATGAACGCGGCGTCCACGCGCCCGCCGGTCAGATCGACGACCGCGTCGGCATCGCCGCGATACGGCACGTGGTTCATCTGGATGCCGGCGACGGTCATGAACAGGCTCGACGTCAGGTGCGGTCCGGCCCCGACGCCCGACGACGCGTAGTTCAGCGACCGCGATTTCGCGAGCGCGACGAACTCGGCGACGTTGCGCGCCGGCACGTCCTTGTGAACGACCAGCAGGTACGGTCCTTCGGCGCACAACGCGATCGCGGTGAAGTCCTTGACCGGATCGAACGACACGTCCTTGCGCACGTGCGGCGCCAGCACCTGCGCGCTCGACATCATGTACAGCGTGTAGCCGTCGGCCGGCGAGCGCGCGACGACGTCGGCGGCAATCGTGCCGGCCGCGCCGGTGCGGTTCTCCACCAGCACCGACTGCTTCAGCGTCTCCGACAGCCGCGGCGCGACTGCGCGCGCCACGAGGTCGTTTGCGCCGCCGGCCGGGTAGCCGACCAGCATCCGGACCGGCCGCTCCGGCCATTCCGCCGCGCGGGCCGCCGGCAGCGCGGCCGCAGCGGCGGTCGCGCCGATCGCGCGCAGCACGGCGCGGCGGGACCATCGTGCCGGCTCATCGTCGGCGCACTGTCGAAGCGGCTGCAGATCGGCGTCGTCGCGCATCGGGGTCTCCTCCTCGGGGGTGTGTTCCGATTATTGTCGCGCCGGCGCAGCCGCGCAACGGATCCGGTCGGCCGCATAATCGGCGGATCACACGAGGAGGGGAGACGATGCGCAGGCTCGCTTCGATGCTGTTGTTGGCCGCGCTCGCGGCCGCGCCCGCGCTGGCGCAGACGACATTTCCGGCGCGTCCGGTCAAGCTGGTCGTCGCATTTCCTCCGGGCGGCTCGACCGACGTGACTGCGCGACTGATCGCGCCGAAGCTCGCCGAGAAATGGGGCCAGCCGGTGGTCGTCGAGAACCGGCCCGGCGCGGCCGCGAACATCGGCACGGCCTACGTCGCGCGCTCGCCAGCCGACGGCCACACGATGCTGCTCGCGACGACCGCGATCGCGATCAGCGCCAGCGTGTACGACAAGCTCGGCTACGACGCTCAGAAGGACCTGGCGCCGGTGACGTTCGTGTCGGCGATTCCGAACATCCTGGTCGTGCACCCGTCGGTGCCGGCGACGACCGTGCAGGAGTTCGTCGGCTACGCAAAGGCGAACCCGGGCAAGCTGAATTTCGCGGCGCCGGGGGCGGCGAGCGGGCAGCGGATGGCGTTCGAGCTGATCAAGCAGCTCACCGGCACCGACGTGGTGGTGATCGCGTACAAGGGCGGCGCGCCGGCGCTGCAGGCGGTGCTGTCGGGCGAGGTCCACGCGATGATCGTCAACGTGGTCGAGGCGGTGCCGCACGTTCAGGCGGGCAAGCTGCGGGCGCTGGCGACGACGACCGCGAAACGCGCGGCGATGCTGCCGCAGGTACCGACGCTGGCCGAGACGGTCGCGCCGGCGATCGACGTGTCGGTGTGGCAGGGGCTGATGGTGCCGGCCGGCACGCCCGCCGACGTGATCCGGCGGATCAATGCCGACGTGCGCGACGTGCTGGGCGACCCGGAAATCCGCGAGCGGCTCACTGCGATGGGAATGGACGTGCGGCCCGGCAGCCCCGACGAGTTCGGCCGCTTCGTTCGCGACGAGATCGCGACCTGGGCCGGGGTCGCGAAGCAGGCCGACATCAAGCCGGAATGACTTTCTCGCGCCGGCGCCACGGCGGCGCCGACACCGCTTGAGCGCGCACGCTAACCGAAGCTGCCGCTCGGAAGCGACTTCGGAAACTCCTCGATCGCCTGCTTGAGCGCGGACACGATCATCTCTACCTCGGTCTCGCCGATGATGAACGGCGGCGAGACGGTCAACATGTCACCGTCGGCGCCATCGGCGCAACCGACGCCCGGAATGACGAGCACGTCGTGCTCGGCCACGGACTTTGCCAGCTGTTCGGCGACCCGCAGGTGTCTTGGGAACGGACGCCGGGTCGCCTTGTCGGCGACCAGTTCGATCCCGCGCAGCAAGCCCTTGCCGCGCACGTCGCCGACCATCGGCAGCGACCGCAGCGACTCCATCCGCGCGCCGAGTATTTCGCCGATCTCGCGCGAGCGCTCGATCAGACGGTTCCGCTCCAGGTGGTCGAGCACTGCATTTCCGACCGCGCAGATCAGCGGATGGCCGGAGAACGTTTCCCCGTGCCGGAACGACGTCTGGGCGCTGTCGAACGTCCGGCTGATCTTCTCGTGCACCAGCGTGGCCCCGACCGGGATGTAGCCGCCGCAGATTCCCTTGGCCAGCGTGATGAGGTCCGGCACGACGTCCCAATGATCTACCGCCATCGCTGTGCCGGTGCGGCCGGCGCCGGTGATCACCTCATCGGCGATCAGAAGCACGTCGTAGCGGTCGCAGATCTGCCGGATCTTCGGCAGATAGGCGGCCGGAGGAACGAGCGCACCGAGCGGTCCGCCGGAGACCGGCTCCAGGATAAATGCGGCGACGTATTGCGGTCCGATGTGCAGGATCGCTTTCTCGAGCTGCGCAGCGCACTCGACTGCGCACGATGATGGATCCTGCTGCCACGGGCAGCGGTAGCAGTAGGGCGGGTCGATGTGCGGGAACGGCAGCAGCATCGGATCGAACGGCTGGCGCCGCGGGACGTGTCCGGTCAGCGACAGCGCCCCGAGCGAGCCGCCGTGGTAGCTGTGCCAGCGGGCGATCACGCGCGTCTTCTCCGGATTGCCTTTCAGCACGTGGTACTGCCGCGACAGCTTGATTGCCGCTTCGTTCGCGGCCGAGCCGGAGGTCGCGAGATAGACCTTATCGAAACCCGCCGGCGCCAGCGCGAGCAGCCGCGCCGCGAACTCGCGGCGCACCTCGGTCGCAAAGAAGCCGGTATGCGCGAAATCGAGCTGCCGGACCTGTTCGACGATCGCTTCGACCACGTCGGGGACGCCGTGACCGACGCTGGTGACGAAGTAGCTGCCGGCCGCGTCCAGGTAGCGGCGGCCGGAGGCGTCGAAGATGTAGGCGCCGCTCGCGCGCTGCGCCGTCGGATAATCGCGCCCGATCTCGCGCTGGATCACCGGGTCATCGTTGCGCTTCATGTGAGCCTGCCGTGGTGCTTGCGTGGCGCTGCGCCTTCCGTCGCCTCCGGCAGGCCGCTCGCGCGGGTCATTTCGACTTCGCCAGAACGCGCTGTCCCCAGTCCGGCCGCTGGGCCCAAGTCCATACGGGCTCGCCGCCGTTGATGTGGATCGGTCCATAGAGATCGGTCTTGCCGGCGAAGCCTTTCGTCATCTCCTCGAGGCTCGGCTTGTACGGACCCATCCCCCAGGCGCGCTTCTGCAGCTCGGCCGAAGCCGTGAACGCCGTCTTCAGCTGTTCCCACGTCAGCGGCCGGTCCCGGGCCTTCGTCGCCGCGAGGAACTCGGAAGCCTTCAGTATCGTCGCGACATCCCACTCCAGCACGAACGGAACCTTGCGAACGCCGGAGGTCTCGGCATAGGTCTGCAGCGTCGTCTTCGCGATGATGTCGTCCTGCTTCCAGGCCTGGTTCGCCAGCGCCGCCGTGCCCTCGAAATCCGACAGCACGCGCTGCTGCGCCTCCATATGCGCGAGGATGAACGCAAGCACGACGTCCGGATGATCTGCGAGGAAGCCGGTGCGCGCAAACGCGTAGAGCCGGTCGGTGTTGTAGCCCTCGGGGTATGCCCACGCCTTCTCGACTTCCTTCAGTCGTGTCTGCGGCCTCGCATGGCCCCTGCCGGTCCAGCCGTTGGCGTCCACGAGCAGCTGCGAGATGCCCAGGTGCGGGCCGATGAAGCGCAGCGGCACCCACACCGCGGATGCATCGATGCCGTCAGGCACCTTCACGCCCTCGGTCACCGGCATGTTGACGATCCGGATGCCGGCTTCCTCGATGCTCTTGCCGAAGTGCGCCTGCACGACGCTCGCGAGCACGTAATGGGCGGACGTGCCGACCGGCAGACCGATCCGCTTGCCGGCGAGGTCGGCAACCTCGTTGATCGGGGAACCGGGGCGCACCATGATCGCGTTCGCGATGTTGCTGCCGACGACCGCGATCGGCACTGCCGGAATGCCGACCGCGATTCGGGTCGCCGTTGGCAACGCCGCCAGATGCATGTCGATGTCGAGCTGACCTGCGATCATCGCTTCGTTCGACGGCGGCCCGGCGGCCATCGTCTTCCAGTCGGTCACGAGCTTGTAGCCGAAGCGCGCCGCCTGCTTCTCGAACAGCTGTTCGCGCTGCATCACCATCGCCATCGCGGCGCTTCCGCCGGCCAGCGGCTGCCAGCCGATCCGCACCGTCACGGATTTCGCCGGTGCGCTCGACTGCGCCCACGCCGGGACGATTGCGGCGGTGATCGCGGCGCCGATCACGCCGCCGATCACGCCGGCGAACAAACCAGCTAGACGGGACCTAGACATGCCTGCCTCCATCGTTGGGTTTCGTGTAGACCTTCAGGGACTGCCAGATCCGCCCGGTCAGTTCGTGGAACTCGGGCAGCGAACGGATGCCGTCGCTGCGCGGGGTCGGAAAGTTCACCGTCATCACGTCGAACACCCGCCCGGGCCGCGGGCTCATCAGCACGATCCGGTCGGAGAGGAACACGGCCTCGTCGATCGAGTGCGTCACATAGACCACCGTCTTGCGGGGCCGGCCGTCGCGCGCATCGCATACCCTCAGTATCTCCTCCTGCAGCGCGTTGCGGGTCAGCGCGTCGATCGCGGCGAGCGGCTCGTCCATCAGCAGCAGCTCGGGATTGTTCGCGACCGAGCGCGCGAGCGCGCACCGCTGCCGCATGCCGCCCGAGAGCTGGTGCGGATAATGCTTCTCGAAGCCGGACAGGCCGACCAGTTCGATGTTCTTCATCGCGATGTCGCGGCATTCGCTCTTCGGCAGGCCGCGCTTCAGCGGCCCGTACATCACGTTCTCGAGCAGCGTCTTCCACGGAAACAGCGCGTAGTCCTGGAACACGAGCCCTCGATCGGCGCCCGGCCCCCGCACCGCCTGTCCGTCGATCCGGATCTCTCCGGCGGCGGCCTGCTCGAATCCGGCGATCATGTACAGCAGCGTCGATTTCCCGCAGCCGCTGGGGCCGAGCAGGCTGACGAACTCGCCTGCCTGCACGGTGAACGACACGCGGTCGAGCGCTTGCACGAAGCCGTCGCTGTTCGCTTCGCCGAACGTCTTGCTGACCTCGACGATGTCGAGCTTCGCCGGCACCGTCACATCTCCAGCTTCACGCGCCACGGCAGAAGCCGCCGCTCGAGCCACAGCAGCGCGCGATCCATCGTGAACCCGATGATGCCGATGCTGATCATCCCGACCAGGATCAGGTCCGAACGCAGCACTTCGCGGTAGTAGCTGATCATGTAGCCGAGCCCGCTCGACGCTGCGATCAGCTCGGCGGCCACGATGCTCATCCAGGACACGCCGAGCGCGATCCGGATCCCGGTGATGATGTGGGGCAGCGTCGCCGGGAAGATCACGTCGCGGATCAGATCGCGCTGGTTCGCGCCGAGCGTCAGCGCTGCGCGCACCAGCGACTTGTCGACGCTGCGCACCCCGGCGATCGTGTTGATCAGGATCGCGAAGAACGCGGAGATCAGCGTGATGAATACGATCGCGCGTTCGCCGAGCCCGAACCACAGGATCGCCAGCGGAATCCACGCCAGCGGCGGGATCGGCCTGAGGATGTTCAGCAGCCCGTCCATCAGGTCCTCGAACGGACGGTAGCGCCCCATCAGCACGCCCAGCGGCACCGCCGTTGCGATCGCGACCAGGTTCGCGTACGCGATCCGGCGCATGCTGTCGCTGAAGTGACGGTACAGGTCGCCGCTCTCGATCAGCTGCCAGGCGGACACGATGACCCGGCTCGGCGGCGGCAGCAGGATCGTGCTGTACAGGCCCAGCCGCGCCGCGGCCTCCCAGGCGATCGCGATCAGAATCGGCAGCACCATCAGCCGGATCAGGCGCGCATTCCGGCGGCTGGCCGCGGCCGGAGGAGGGATTCGCGCGCTCGAGGCCCTGGAGTTCCTGGCAGCGAATACGCTCATCGTCACCGCCCGTTCAGGTGAGCGAGATGCGCGGGAAAGGCCGAATGCGCCGCCGGCGCCCGCGGTTCAGCGCGCCTCAAATCGTCTCCTCCATCGGTCTGGGAACGCGTCCGGCATATCCGAACGGTCGTTCCGCAATATATCTGCGCACTGCAAATTCAGTCAAGGACGGCGGGTCTCGTCCGGTGCGCGGCCCGCTGGAAATGCGCAGCGCCGACGACCCGCGATAGTGACCTCGGTCCGGTCGCGATTTGGTACGTTGACGATTCGAATTTCCCGACCGTAACATTCGACATCAGGGAATTCTGATTCGGGTATGTCGAACAGATGCTGACGAGCCTCGGTCGCGCGCTGGACGTAATCGAACTGCTCGCTCGCGAGCGCCGCCCGCTCGCTCTCGGAGAGATCGCTGCGCGACTCGGCATGTCCAAATCGAGCGTTCACGAGGTGGTGACGACGCTGTCGAGCCGCGGCTTCCTCGAGCGCGAGACCGGCGGGATCTACCGCCTCGGGCTGCGGGCATGGGAGGTCGGCAACGCGGCGTCAGTTTCCCCGCTCGTGCGGGCGGCGGCTTCGCCGATGGAGCGGCTGGCCGCGCGACTGAACGAGCACGTGGTCCTGAGCGTGCTTTCCGGCTTCGAGTGCGTGAACGTGCACATGGTCGACAGCGCGCAGGCGGTCCGGGTCTACGCGGCCGTCGGTGCGCGCTACCCGGCGAATCACGCGTCCACGGGACTTGCGCTGCTGGCGTTCCAGCCGGACGACTATCTGGAAGCGGTGCTGCCGCCGCGGCTGAGTGCCGCGACCGAGCAGACGATCAACGATCCCGCCGAATTGCGGCGCGAGCTCGCGCGCATCCGCGCGCGCGGCTACGCGATCAACATGGGCGGCTGGCGCATCGACGTGCTGGGCATTGCGGCGCCGGTGATGAGCTCCGGCGGCGTGGCGATTGCCGGCCTCGCCGTGGCCGGGCCGCGCTATCGGACCAACCGCGCATGGATGCGGCGCGTGGTGCCCTCGGTGCTCGCGGCCGCCGAGGAGATTTCCGAATCGCTGAGCAGCGTCGCGCCGACCCGCAAGGAGATGACAGCATCATGACCGATCGCTCGACGCACGGCGGCTGGCGAATCGGGGTCGACGTCGGCGGCACGTTCACCGATCTGGTCGTCGCCGCCGACGGGGTGCCCGCGCGAGTCTTCAAGGTCCCGTCGGTTCCGGCGAATCCGGCCGACGGGGTGATCACCGCACTGAAGCTGGCCGCGCAGGCGCTGGGTGTCGCGCCGCGGCAGCTGCTGCAGGATTGCACGCTGTTCGTCCACGGCTCGACGATCGCGACCAACACCGTGCTGGAGCGCAAGGGGGCGCGCGTGGGACTGCTGGCGACGGCCGGCTTTCGCGACAGCCTCGAGATTCGGCGCGGGATGCGCGAGAACCCGTGGCTGCACCGTCAGCCGTATCCCCCGGTGCTGGTTCCGCGCTACCTGCGATTGCCAGTGCGGGAGCGGCTCGATCGCGACGGGCGCGAGCTCGAGCCGCTCGTCACTGCCGATGTCGATGCGGCGGCGCAGGTCTTTCGCGACGAGGGGGTCGAATCGGTCGCGATCTGCCTTCTGAACAGCCATTCGAACCCGTCGCACGAGAACGCTGCCGCGGCCCGCCTGCGCGACGTGTGGGACGGGCAGTGGATCTCGATCTCGAGCGACATCTCGCCGCTGATCGGAGAATACGAACGCGCGTCCACCGCAGCGATGAACGCGTACATCGCGCCGCCGACGGTGCGGTACCTGCGTGCGCTCGACGCGTCGCTGAAGGAGCTGGGGCTGCGGCGGTCGCTGTTCCTGATCCAGAACAACGGGGGCGCCGTCTCGATCGATCAGGTCGCCGCCAAGCCCGTCGCGCTGCTGCTGTCGGGGCCGGCCGCGGGCGTCGGAGCGCTGTCGTATTACGGCCGTCAGCTCGGGTCCGACAACCTGATCTCGATGGAGATCGGCGGCACGAGCTGCGACGTGATTCTCGTGAACGCCGGCGCGGTCGCCGTCAACGACCAGTTCCAGATCGGCGGCTACCACCTCGCGCTTCCGTCGGTCGAAGTGCACACGGTCGG
>DATLGW010000364.1:0-5965 GCA_035540315.1 Burkholderiaceae bacterium
GTCGCGGTTCGCTAGAACCGCGCCCGCAGCCGCAGGTCGCTGCCGATCCGATCGACTTCGGTGAACCGCAGCTGCCGCCTTGCCGACAGCTCGGCGATCTGCGGCAGCTCGAACATGCCGCGCCCGGCGCCGATCAGCGCCGGCGCCAGGTACACGAGCAGCTCGTCGACGCAGCCCTCGCGCACCAGCGATCCATTCAGCTTGTGGCCTGCCTCGACATGAACCTCGTTCAGCCCGCGCGCGCCGAGCTCGGCGAACAGTCCCGGCAGGTCGACCTTGCCGTCCGGGCCCGGCCGATGCAGCAGCTCGCAACCGCGCGCCGCGAGCGCGCGCTCCTTGTCCGCGTTGCCGGCCGCGTAGGCGATCAGCGTGCCGCCGTCGGCATCGAACAGCTTCGCGTCCGGCGCGACGTCGAGCCGCGAATCGACCAGGATCCGCAGCGGCTGCCGCTGCGTCGGCACGTCCCGCACGTCCAGCCTCGGATCGTCGTCGCGGACCGTGCCGATGCCGGTCAGCACCGCGCAGGCGCGCGCGCGCCATGCGTGCCCGTCGCGCCGCGCGGCTTCGCCGGTGATCCAGCGGCTGCTGCCATCGTGCAGCGCCGTCATCCCGTCCAGCGATGCGGCGACCTTCAGCCGGATCCACGGCCGGCCGCGGATCATCCGCGACACGAATCCGATGTTCAGCTCGGTCGCCTCGTGCTGCAGCAGGCCGCAGCGCACGTCGATCCCGGCGTCGCGCAGCCGCGCCAGTCCCTGGCCGTTGACGCGCGGATTCGGGTCCTCCATCGCCGCGATCACGCGCGCGACGCGTGCCGACACCAGCGACTCGACGCACGGCGGCGTGCGCCCGAGGTGGCTGCACGGTTCCAGCGTCACGTAGACGGTCGCGCCGCGGCTGCGGCCGCCGGCCTCGGCCAGCGCGAGCGCCTCTGCATGCGGTTCGCCGGCGCGGCGGTGCCAGCCTTCGCCGACGATCACGCCGTCGCGAACGATCACGCAGCCCACGCGCGGGTTCGGCGTGGTCGTGTACAGCCCCTGCGCGGCCAGCTCGAGCGCGCGGCTCATGAAACCGTGGTCGGCGGACGTGAACATCGGCTGATTCTATCGCCGCGGATCCCGCCGCCGGGCCGCTGCCGCGGGCGTGCGCCGCGGGCGTGCGCCGCGGCCTTGCGCCGCCGGCTCGCGAAGGCGCCTCGCGCAGTCGCCGCAGGCGACGGTTCAGCGCCCGCGCGGGCGCCGCGGCTGCAGTTCCTGGATCGCCTCGGCGAACTCGTCGACGTCCTTGAACTGCCGGTACACCGACGCGAACCGGATGTAGGCGACCTTGTCGAGCTTTCTGAGCTCGCGCATCACGAGCTCGCCGATCCGCTCGCTCGGCACCTCGCGCAGCCCCAGCGCGAGCAGCCGGTCCTCGATCCGCGTGATCGCCGCATCGACCGACTCGGAGCTGACCTTGCGCTTGCGCAGCGCCAGCGTCATCGATGCGCGCAGCTTGCCGCGATCGTAGTCGACGCGGCTGCCGTCGCGCTTGACCACCGACGGCAACGACAGCTCGACGCGCTCGTAGGTCGTGAAGCGCCGGTCGCAGCTCGGACACCGGCGGCGCCGCCGCAGCACGGCCCCGTCGTCGGACGCGCGCGTCTCGATGACCTGCGTGTCCGGGTGCTCGCAGAACGGACAGCGCATCGCAGCGCCGGACGGGCTACCGGTAGACCGGGAACCGCGCCGTCAGCTCGCCGACCTGCTCGCGCACCCGCGCCAGGTTCGCGTCGCTGCCGGGATCGTCGAGCACGTCGGCGATCAGCTCGCCCACGCGCGCGGCTTCGCGCTCGCCGAACCCGCGCGTGGTCATTGCCGGCGTGCCCAGCCGCACGCCGCTGGTGACGAACGGCTTCTCGGGATCGTTCGGGATCGCGTTCTTGTTGCAGGTGATGTGCGCGCGCTGCAGCACCGCCTCGGCCTCCTTGCCGGTGATCCGCTTCGCGCGCAGGTCGACCAGCATCAGGTGCGACTCGGTGCGGCCCGACACGATCCGCAGCCCCCGCGCCGTCAGCGTCTGCGCCAGCGTGCGGGCGTTCGCGGCGACCTGCTGCTGGTACTGCCGGAACTGCGGCGCCAGCGCTTCCTTGAACGCCACCGCCTTGGCCGCGATCACGTGCATCAGCGGCCCGCCCTGCAGGCCCGGGAAGATCGCCGAGTTGATCGCTTTTTCGTGCTCGGACTTCATCAGGATGAATCCGCCGCGCGGCCCGCGCAGCGACTTGTGGGTCGTCGACGTGACCACGTCCGCATGCGGCACCGGGTTCGGATAGACGCCGGCGGCGATCAGCCCCGCGTAATGCGCCATGTCGACCATCACGGTGGCGCCGACCTCGCGGCCGACGTCGGCGAAGCGCTGCCAATCGATTCGCAGGCTGTACGCGGACGCGCCGGCGATCAGGATCCGCGGCCGATGCTGGCGCGCCAGCCGCGCCATCTCGTCGTAGTCGATCTCCTCGCGCTCGTTCAGCCCGTAGGACACGACGTTGAACCAGCGTCCCGACAGGTTCACCGGCGAGCCGTGCGTCAGGTGCCCGCCCTCGGCCAGGCTCATGCCCATGATCGTGTCGCCCGGCTTCGCGAGCGCCATCAGCACCGCCTGGTTCGCCTGCGATCCAGAGTTCGGCTGCACGTTCGCCGCCGCCGCGCCGAACAGCTCGCGGGCGCGATCGATCGCCAGCTGCTCGGCGATGTCGACGTATTCGCAGCCGCCGTAATAACGCTTGCCCGGATAACCCTCGGCGTATTTGTTCGTCATCTGGCAGCCCTGCGCGGCCATCACCGCGGGGCTGGCGTAGTTCTCCGACGCGATCAGCTCGATGTGCTGTTCCTGCCGGCGGTTCTCGAGCTCGATCGCCCGCCACAGTTCCGGATCGGTTTCTGCGATTCCCACGGTGCGGTCGAACATGCGGCAGGTTCCTGTCAAGCGAGCGGTGCGGCCAGGCGCACGCGCTGCGGCGTGGCGGCGCCCGGAAAGTCGGCGAGGCCGTCGAATTGTACGGGATCGGACGGCCGCGACGGCGCGTGCAAGCGCAGGCCGCGGCCCGGTTCAGGCAGCGTCGGTCGTATCGTCGAGCGCCGGGCGCCAGTGCGACACGTCGCCCCAGTCGACCAGCAGGAAGCGCCGCCCGTCCCAGCGGATCCGGTTCAGGCTCGCGTTGAGCAGCTCGTGGGTGCGCGGCTGCTCGAGCGGCATGCCGGTTGCCATCCGGTACGCGCAGTCGAGCACGCCGCCGTGCGTGACGACCACGAGCGTGCCCCGCGCCGACTGCGCGAGCTCGGTCAGCACCTGCGCGCTGCGATCGAAGAACGCGCGCAACGACTCGCCGCCGGCGACGTTGAAGTCGAGGTCGCGGCTGACCCACCGGGCGAATTCGGCGCCGCGATCGCGATGGATGTCCTCGTAGCACAGCCCTTCGAAGTCGCCGTACGCGCGCTCGCGCAGCCGCGGTTCCGGCGGCGCGAGCGGCAGCCCCGTCGCCTGCGCGATCGCCTGCGCGGTCTGCCACGCGCGCGCCAGGTCGCTCGCGACGATCGCCGGCTCGGCCACGCCGGGAACCGGTGTCAGCCCGTAGCGCGCGGCATCGGTCGCGAGCCGTTCTGCGGTCGCGCGCGCCTGCCGCATTCCCTCGTCGTTCAGCGGCACGTCCAGGTGGCCCTGCACGCGGCGTTCGCGGTTCCACGCGGTCTCGCCGTGGCGCACCAGGATCAGCGTGACGCTCACCGGCAGCCCGCGCGCATCAGGCGCCCGCGTCGCTGCCGGCCGCGCCGGCCGCAGGTTGCGGCGCGCGATACTGCAGCCAGAACGTCACCGGGCCGTCGTTGACCAGCGCGACCGCCATGTCGGCGCCGAACTCGCCCGCCTGCACCTGCGGATGCTGAGCGCGCGCGGCCGCCAGCAGATGATCGAACAGCGCCCGCCCCTGCTGCGGCGGCGCCGCCAGCGTAAAGCTGGGCCGCGCGCCGCTGCGCGTGTCGGCGGCCAGCGTGAACTGCGGCACCAGCAGCAGCCCGCCGCCGACGTCCTGCAGCGACCGGTTCATCCGGCCGCTCGCGTCGGCGAACACCCGCAGCGACAGCAGCCGCGCAAGCAGCTCGTCGGCCTGTCGCGTGCCGTCGCCGCGCTCGGCGCAGACGAGCACCAGCAAGCCGGCGCCGATTTGCGCGACGACGCGGTCGCCGACCCGCACCGACGCTTCGGTGACCCGCTGCAGCAATCCGATCACGCCAATCGCACGCGCGCGAAGCGCCGCTTGCCGACCTGCACGACGTAGGTGCCCGCCGCCAGCCGCAGCGATTTGTCCGTCACGCGCTCGCCGTCGACTCGTACGCCGCCCTGCTCGACCGCGCGCAGCGCCTCGCTGGTCGATGCGGCCAGGCCCGCCTGCTTGAGCAGCTGCCCGATCGGCAACGGCGCGCCGCTCAGCTGCTGCTCGACCAGGTCCTCGGGCACTGCGCCGTCGCGAAAGCGCGCATCGAAAGCCGCGCGCGCATGCTCGGCCGCCTGCTGCGAATGGAAGCGCTCGACGATCTCGGCCGCGAGCTGCGCCTTGGCGTCGCGCGGGTTTTTTCCGGCCGCGCAATCGGCGCGCAGCCGCTCGATCTCCTCGGCCGGCCGGAACGACAGCAGCTCGTAGTAGCGCCACATCAGCGTGTCCGAGATCGACATCAGCTTGCCGAACATCTGCTCGGGCGACTCGGTGATGCCGACGTAGTTGCCCTTGGACTTCGACATCTTCTCGACGCCGTCGAGCCCTTCGAGCAGCGGCATCGTCAGGATGCACTGCGGCTCCTGCCCGTACTCCTTCTGCAGCTCGCGGCCGACCAGCAGGTTGAACTTCTGGTCGGTGCCGCCGAGCTCCAGATCGGCGCGCAGCGCCACCGAGTCGTAGCCCTGCATCAGCGGATACAGCAGCTCGTGGATCGAGATCGGGACGCCGCCGCGGTAGCGCTTGCTGAAGTCGTCGCGCTCGAGCATCCGCGCCAGCGTGTAGCGCGCCGCCAGCTGGATCATTCCGCGCGCGCCCAGCGGATCGCTCCATTCGGAGTTGTAGCGGATCTCGGTGCGCTGCGGATCGAGCACCAGGCTGGCCTGCCGGAAGTAGGTCTGCGCGTTCTGCTCGATCTGCTCGCGGCTGAGCGGCGGACGCATCGCGTTGCGCCCGGACGGATCGCCGATCATTCCGGTGAAGTCGCCGATCAGGAAGATCACCGTGTGCCCCAGGTCCTGCAGCTGGCGCATCTTGTTCAGCACGACCGTGTGCCCCAGGTGCAGGTCGGGTGCGGTCGGATCCAAGCCGAGCTTGATCCGCAGCGGCGTGCCGGTCGCCTCGGAGCGCGCCAGCTTGCGCACGAACTCGCTTTCGATCAGCAGCTCGTCGCAGCCGCGCTTGGCAATCGCGAGCGCGCGACGAGCGGTTTGCGTGACCGGCCATTCGGTCGAGCTATCGCCAGCGCCAGTCTGGTTCATCGAATAGATTAGGGGCCGAAAAGGCCCGCATTTCATCGGTTAGAATCCGGGCACGCCAGAGATTCGCAGCCGTCCCGGTTCGGCTGCGGAGCGTCGGATTCTAGCTCAGCGAGAGACCCGCCCCCGAATGAAGCAACTGTCGACGCGAATCGCGCTTGCGACTGGAATCGTCTGTTCGCTGGCCGCGGTCACCGCGTTCGGAGTCGCGCCGCTGTCGGCGCCGCCGCTGCCGCCGATGGCGATCGTGCTCGACCCGGTCGCGATCGAACCGCAGGTCCTTCAGGTCGAGCCGGCGTTCCCGCAGTCCGAGAGCATCCGGCGCGGCGAGACGCTGGGGTCGCTCATGGCGCGGCTCGGCACCGACGACCCGGAATTCGCCGCGTTCGTACGGCGCGACCCGATCGCGCGCAGGCTGCTGCAGCTGCAGTCTGGGCGCACCGTCACCGCGACGCTC
>DATLGW010000365.1:0-12885 GCA_035540315.1 Burkholderiaceae bacterium
ATCGGTCGCGCGCGAGTCGACGATGCGTTCGCGCGTGGTGATGGTGCAGGCGCTTGCGGCGGCGACCGCAATGCCGGCAAAAGCAATCGTCAGCGATTTCATCACAGCACTCTCCGAGATGATGCTCCCGACGTGCAGCAAACCGCATTCCCGACCGCTGCGTCCGAATTCGGAGCGGCGATGGTAGGCTTGCGGTCCCGCCGTCGGCGGCGCGTTGCCGCGCTCGCCGTGCCAATTCCACTTCGCTCAGGAGGACATCGATGCATCGTCGTCAGGCGCTGACGATCCTGGCCGTTGCCGCCGCCGCAGTCGCGCGGCCGGCGGGGGCCCAATCGTATCCGAGCCGACCGGTCCGCGTGGTCGTGCCGTTTCCGCCCGGCGGCACGATCGATCACACGACACGGCTGCTCGGCGCAGAGCTCGCGAAGCTGTGGGGCCAGAACGTGATCGTCGAGAACCGGCCCGGCGCCGCGACGATCATCGGCGTGGACTCGGTCGTCAAGGCCGCCGCCGACGGTCACACGCTGGCGGTCGTCACGGGCACGTTCACCGTCAACCATTCGCTGATGCCGAACCTGCCGTACGACTCGCGCAAGGACCTGCGCCCGATCGTGCACATCGCCAGGACCGATCACGTGCTGGTCGTGCATCCCGCGGTCGCGGCGAGCGATCTGCAGCAGTTCATCGCGCTGGTCAAGGCGAATCCCGGCAAGTACACGTTCGCGTCGTTCGGCAACGGCAGTTCCGCGCACCTGGCCGGCGAGAACCTGAACCTGCTGGCGGGCCTCGACCTGACGCACGTTCCGTACAAGGGTCAGGCGCCGGCGCTCGCGGACGTGATGGGCGGGCAGGTCCATGCGATCTTCGCGAACCTGCCCGAGACGCTGCCCCAGATCCGCGCCGGCAAGGTCAAGGCGCTGGGCATGGCCGCGCCGCAGCGCTCGACGCATGCGCCGGATATCGCGACGCTGGCCGAGCAGGGACTTCCCGGGCTGGAATCGAGCTCCTGGTCGGGGCTGATGGCGCCGGCGGCCACGCCGACCGACGTCGCCGCGAAGGTCAACGCGGACGCGAATCGCGCACTGAAGCAGCCGGCGCTGCAGGAAGCATTCGCCAAGAGCGGCATCACCGCGATCGGCGGCACGCCCACCGAGTTCGAGCGGTTCCTGATCGAGGAGATGGAACGCCAGGCGGCGGTGATTCGCAAGGCGGGAATCAAGCCGAGCTGATCGGACCAGCTAGGAGGTGGCGTGATGACGATCGATGTTCATGGCTTCATGCAGGCGTATGGCGCCGCTTTCGAGCGCGGCCCGGCGGCGATCGCGCAGTTCTACTCCGAACCGTGCATCACGGCGGTCGGATGGAAGATCCTCGTGCAGACGATGCACGACGAGACCGCGTGACGAGTGCCGCCGTCGCCATCGTGCTGGCGCTCGCCGCGTCGACGGCGGCGGCCGCGCCGCCTGCGGTGCAGGACACGATCGCGCAGCGGATGCGTGCGTGCGCGGTCTGCCACGGCGAGCAGGGCAAGGCCACCGACGCCGGCTATTTCCCGAGGATCGCCGGCAAGCCCGCCGGCTATCTGTTCAATCAGCTGGTGAACTTCCGCGACGGCCGTCGCCACAACCCGGAAATGGTCTATCTGGTCGAACTGATGACCGATGACTACTTGCGCGAGATCGCCGGTTACTTCGCCTCGCTGGAGCTGCCGTATCCGCCGGCGCAACCGCCCGCCGCGGCGAGCGAGCCGCTGATGCGCCGCGGGGCGCAGCTCGCGCTGCACGGCGATCCCGCCCGCGGAATCCCCGCCTGTGCGAGCTGCCACGGCGAACGGCTGATGGGCGTGGAGCCGGCGATGCCGGGTCTGCTCGGGCTGTCGCGCGACTACCTGATCAGCCAGCTCGGCGCGTGGCGCGTGAACACGCGTGCGGCCGCGCCGCCCGATTGCATGGCCGACGTCGCGAACCGACTCGACCCGGGGGACGTCAGCGCAGTCACGAGCTGGCTGGCCGCGCAGACACCGCCGCCGGGCGCGAAGCCCCAGTCGAGGGTTCCGCTGCCGCTGCCGCTCGAGTGCGGCAGCGGACTGCGATGATGCGCTCGCTTGCGCGGATCGCGCTGCTCGTCGTCGCGTTGCTGGCCGCCGCGGCCGCGATCGTCGGCTGGTTGAACGTGCGTGGCGAAGCGCCGGTCGCAGCCGACGCCAAGCCGCCCGCGCCCGCGGGAGACGCGACGGTCGCGCGCGGCGCGTACCTTGCGCGCGCGGGCAACTGCATCGGCTGTCACACCGCGCGTGGCGGCGCCGACTACGCCGGCGGACGGCCGATCCACACCCCGTTCGGCATCGTCTATGCATCGAATCTCACGCCCGATCCGCAGACCGGTCTGGGCGACTGGTCGGCCGACGCGTTCTGGCGCGCGATGCACAACGGCCGCTCCAAAGACGGCCGGCTGCTGTATCCGGCGTTCCCGTACCCGAATTTCACACTCGTCACGCGCGCCGACTCCGATGCGATCCTCGCGTTCCTGCGCACGTTGCCCCCGGTCCGGGCGCCGAACCGGGAGCACGCGCTGCGATTCCCGTACAACCTGCAGCCGGCGCTCGCGGCGTGGCGCGCGCTGTATTTCCGCCCGGAACGCTTCGAGCCGGATCCGGCGCGCTCGGCGCAGTGGAACCGGGGCAGCTATTTGGTCCGCGGGCTCGGCCACTGCGACGCCTGCCATTCGCCGCGCAACTGGCTCGGCGCGACGCAGGACAGCGCCGCGTTCGGCGGCGCTCCGCTGCCGATGCAGCCCTGGCACGCGCCTTCGCTTGCGTCAGGCGCGGAGGCCGCCGTCGCGGACTGGCCGATCGACGACGTCGTGTCGCTGCTGAAGACCGGCATATCCGCGCGCGGTTCGACGCTCGGACCGATGGCCGAAGTCGTGTTCCGCAGCACGCAGTACCTGGAGCGCGACGATCTGCGCGCGATCGCGGTGTTCCTGCAGGCGCTGCCGCCGGCGCCCGCTGCGCCGACTCCGCGAGCGCCTGCGCCGAAGGCGGGCGATGCACTGCTGCGTCAGGGCGCTGCGATCTACGCCGAGCACTGCGCCGAGTGTCATGGCGAACACGGCGAGGGCGTCGCATCGATCTACCCGCCGATAGCCGGCAACCGCTCGGTCACGCTCGCCACCCCGATCAACCTGGTCAACGTGATCCTGCGCGGCGGATTCCCGCCGGCGACTGCCGGCAATCCGCGTCCGTTCGGCATGCCGCCGTTCGCGCACTCGTTGACGAACGAGGAGATTGCCGCGGTCGCGACGTACGTGCGACAGTCGTGGGGGCACGCGGCATCGCCGGTGACGCCGGTCGAGGTGTTCCGGCTGCGCTGAGCGGGCCGGGTCAGCCGCGCAAGCGTTGACCGCAGCGCTCCGGCCTCAGCCGGTCCAATTGCGCACGCGGCCTGTGTCCAGGTGCACCCAGCCGCCGCCGGCATTGCGGCGAGGATAGGAGCCGACACCGCCCATTTGCAGCGCGCGCGCCAACCTCGCGAGCGCTGTCGCTCGCATTCCAGGCAGCCGGCAATCGACTGCCCTGCCTGACGTGTGAAGCGAATCCCGCGCGCCGCGCGAACGCCGGTTCGTGCCGAGGGTGCGGAATGCCGACAGCACGTGAAGCGGCGCGCCGACGCCTTCGCGTCGCGCCCCGGCTTGCAGCGCCCACAGCAGGTCCAGCAACCGCGGGTCGATGGGAACGTGACGCGCCGCCCGAACGTCTCGCAACAGGTCGCAGAGTTGCCGATACGGAGCACCGAGCAGTTCGCCGTCGGACCAGTAGCAGATCTGCAGTCGCTCGCCCGTCTGCGTTCGGATCAGATCGAGCGAACGTGGCCGCCGCCACAGATCGGGATCGGGCGTGTCGGCGAGATCCGGCGGATGCTGCGAGTCGCCGATCGAATCGTCGCTCGGCAACTCTGGCGGATCCTCTGCGCCGGCGGCTTCGCCTTCGTGCTCAGCGGCACGCTCGCCCAGGCTCGTGCAGCCGCACAGCCACGTGCACAGGCCGGCGCCGGCGGCGACTAGTGTGCGCCGGCGTGATGAGCGAATGTCGCCACAGGCCGGAGCGCGTGTGACCGCGTCTGCGAGTTCCGTCATTCCAGGTCCTCACGGTGCTGTACGGACCCCCCTTCCGCACCGTACCGGGCACTGGCGCGTGCGGCGCTCGACCGGCGACCGGCGGCGGCCGGTGCCCGCTCAGCGGCGGCGTGCGCCGGTCACCTCTGGTTCGTTTGACCAAACGTCGGCCGCGGCTGTCGAAACGCGGTCGGACGGGACTTTCTCGATGAAGGGACGACGTTGTCCCTAGGCAGAAGCAGTGACCACCGAAAATGGCGATCTGCGCGGATGCTTCAAAGTTCCGCCACGCACTCGATTTCCAGCAGCATCCCCGGCACCGCAAGCGGTGCCTCGATCGTCGTGCGCGCGGGATAGTTGCCGTCGGCAAAGTAGGACCGATAGATGTCGTTCATCTCCTGGAAATCCGAGATGCGGGTCAGAATGACATTCGACTTCACGATCCGGTCCAGCGATGTGCCAGCCTCCTCCAGGATCACCTTGATGTTTTGCATCACCTGATGCATCTGGCCCGCGAAGTCGGGCGCCATGTCGCGCGAGCCGGGCTTGAACGGCGTGGTGCCTGACACGAAGACCAGATTCCCGACCTTGACCCCATGCGACAGCGGCGCCCGGGGCTTGGTCAGCGATGATGGATTGACGATCTTTCTGGTAGACATTGAAGTGGTCCCTCAGTCGACGGTGATGTTCGCCTCACGGACGATCTTTGCGTACTTGTCGATCTCCGACCGGATGAACTTGCCGAAGTGCTGGCGGCTGCCTCCCAGCGGGTCCAAGTGCCGCTTCGTGAGCGACTGCTTGATTTCGGGCGAATCGAGCGCCGTGTTGATCGCTGCGTTCAGTTTCTCTGCAACGGCGGGCGGAGTCGTCGCCGGCGCCAGCACGCCATACCACGAGTCCGTCTCGAATCCTGGCAGGCCTTGCTCTGCCACCGTAGGGATGTGAGGCGTGAAGCGGGTGCGATCCAAGTACGTCGTACCCAGGGCCCGGATCTTTCCGGCCTCGATCTGCGGGATGAACTCGGGAAGATTTCCGAACATCACCTGCACGCGCCCGCCGATCAGATCGTTCAGCCCCGGCACCTGGCCCTTGTACGGCACGTGCACCATCTGAATTCCGGTGCGCAGCTTGAGCATTTCCGCGGCGAAGTGTGCCGTCGTCCCGTTGCCGAACGACGCGTAGGAGAGGGCGGTCGGATTTTTCTGCGCGTACGACACCAGTTCCTGGACGGTCTTCGCCGGGACCCCGGGGTGCACGGCCAGCACGTTGGCGGTTCGCGCCACCAGTGCCACCGGCTGCAGATCCTTCAACGTGTCGTACGGCAGGCTCTTCTGCAGCGTCGGATTGACCGTGAAGCTGTTCGCAACCATCACGAACGTGTGCCTGTCTGTGGAACGCGCAGCGGCATCCACGCCGATCACCGTACCTGCGCCCGGCTTGTTCTCGACGATGAAGTTCTGTCCGAGCGTGCGCTCGATGTGATGCCCGATCTCCCTTGCCAGCACGTCCATCGTGCCCCCCGCAGGAAACGGGACGATCATGCGTATCGGCCGCGTCGGCCATTCCTGTGCGGATACAGCGGCGCTCGTGACGCCGATCAAAAGTATCGCCACGCAGCGCATGAGATCGTGAATCCTTCGCATCGAGTGCTCTCCTTGAAAGCGTGCAATGAAATCCGGCGCTCCGGCTTCTTTTTTCGGACGCGCCATTCGCCCTCCCGGCTGGCGACTCTAGCACGCAGCTATGGCTCTCGGAACCAGTGACGAAGGCGCCACCGAAGATGCCACTTTCTACCCGAAGGTGCCGAAGATAAGACCCTTGGTCGCCGTCAGCTGAATGCGCCGCAGCTTATCCAGCCGCGGGAGGCTCCTCGGGCGGCATGCGTGGCCCGCCATACGCAGGGGCTCTTCATTCAGCTGACGGCCATGAGTCGATCGATGCTTGCGGGTTCGAACGCAGTCGCCGGCAACCGCTCCGGACCCAACAAGCTCGCAGGAAGCGGTGACGGCCACCCCTCCACGAACGTGCGCTTGAATGCACGAGCGCGGCGGGCAGCCGCCTCTGCCCCGAACTCGGCACGCAGCGTCGCTACCGTCTGCGCAGTAACCCGCAATCGCCGCATGCGTTCGCGACGCTCGATGATGTACGGCACGAACGCCTCGCGGGTGCGCTGACCGCCCGCGATGACATCGCTCACGAGCCGCACGTCGCGCAGGGCGATCGAAAGGCCCTGGCCGATGATGGGGTCGTTGTGGCCGGCCGCATCGCCGATCATGACCACACCCGGCAATGTGGGGTCATCGATCCAGTGGTCCTCGTTCGAGAAGGCGTTCAGAGGGCCGATGGGCGTCGATCGCGAGATCGACTCGCTATGGCGCAGGCAGGAAAGCCGGCCGAACGCATCGAGCATCTTTCGTTGCCGTTCCGGGCCGCCGAACCGTTGCGGCTGCGCGAGCGGCCAGCAGCCGTACAGACGCAGGCGATTGTTGCCTTGGGGGAAAACCAGGAACTGGAGGTCGCCTTCCGTACCGATCGAGAACGTGTCCTGCGGCCACTCATCGACTCCCTCGATCAGCATCCCTCCGATGAAGTTGTGCGGCGGATCGGCGTTCACAACGAAGCCGAGCTGCTTGCGCAACAGCGAGTTCCGCCCGTCTGCGCCCACCAGCAGACACGGCCGCCACTCGTAGCGTCGCTCCTGCCAATCGAACGACACCCGCGGCCGCTCGCCAGCCGACGCCGCGATGTGGGTGACACCCTGCACGAACCGTGCTCCCGCCGCGCGTGCCTCGTTCGCGAGCGCATCGCACATGGCCGGGTGACCAGCGCACAGCGGCCCTGGCACCGAAGGCAGCAGGCCAGCTAAATCCTTCGCAGAGTTCTCTGCGATCTCCAGCGGAGCGTTCTCGTCATACCCGACGCTGCGTGGGGTGAAGCGCCCGCCAGCCCCGAGCAGCACGTCAAGCACACCAAGCTGCCGCGCTTCGGCGACGCCCCACGGTGCCAGGAATTCACCGCGCACTCGATCGGGGTAACGGGTCTCGCGTTCCAGCACTGCCACGTCGACGTCGACGTTCGAGCGGGCGAGCACGAGCGCGAGCGCCGATCCGGCAATGCCACCGCCGACGATCGCGACGTCCGGCTGCTCCATTGCACTCTCCTCGTGTGTTGTTGTTCGGACGCAGCGTCGTGCGCGAGGCCTGTCCTTTAGCGGATGGACCGTATCGTCGCGCGAATGCGAGCGCCGGATCAAGCTTCCAGGCCGTTTTCCCTCAGCCGCAGGCGCCGATCGCCCCGCACGACGGGCACTGATCGCACCCGTCGCGGCGGATCATCGTGCCGCCGCATTCGGCGCAGCGTTTGCCCGCCGACGACATCGTGGGCACGCCGGCTGCGGCCGCAGACGCTCCGGCAATCGCAGCGTCGGCCGATCCCGCATCGTTTGCCGCCGGCCGCAGCGCGAGCTCGCTGCCGTTCGCAGCCAGCGGCCAGCCGTCGGAATCGAGGATGCCCAGCATCTGGTAGCGATGGATCACCAGCCGCGCGACGTAAGCGACCGTCGACGGCCACGACTGCTGCCGCCGCGCGCCCGGCACCCAGGCGAGGAAGTCGCCGCGCGGCTCGGCGTAGCTGAGCAGCTTGCGCAGCTTCATTCCAATCCAGCCGGCATCGGCGACGCGCATGTCGAGCGACAGCAGCCGACACAAGCCGTCGAGCACGCGCGGGTACGCGCCGGCGAGCGACACCGAGTACGGGCGCCGGCTCCCGGCGACGATCAGCTCGCGCATGATCAGCACGAACTCGTCGCCGGTCGCCGGGTTGCGCACGTCGACCGTCCACGACATCGTGCCGTCGGGCGTCGTCAGCGGCTCGGTGCGCGAGATCAGCGTGTCGACGACCGGCGTCGGCAGTGGCTCGCCCGGCTTGGGCAGCGCGCCCAGCGACTCGCAGCGCCAGGCGACGACCCGGCCGACCGCGGCAACCAGCGACGGCATCCGCGCCGGCTTTCCAACCGGCGGGAACGGCATCTCGAACGCATCGTCGCCGTGCACGCCGCCGATCGCGTCGAGCTTCAGTTGCAGCCACAGCTTGTCGTCTGCGCGCATGTCCATCGACAGCGTCTTCGCGATCGCGCCCAACCCGCGCGGCGCTTCGTTGCCGTTGATCCAGACTTCGAACGGCCGGCGCAGGCTGCTGGCCGGATCGATCTCGTGCGACACGAACACCGCGAACGAGCCGAGCGGATGTTCGATCATCTCCGACACCCAGCCGTCGGCGCCGGCCGGGATCTTCGGTCGACCGGGCGAGCGCAGGCTCGCGACGGCGACGTTGCGGGATTCGACGACCAGCCGATGATCCGGGTCGGGATCGGCCGCAGGCACGACCGCCGGCGCCGACGCGCTCGGCTCGACCGACAGCACCGAACCCAGCACCGAGTTCGGGCGGAACGTCGACAGCCCCTTCAGGTCCGCCCGCCACGCCTCGAGATACAGGTCCTCGAAGTCCGCGAACGGATAATCCTCCGGCACGTTGACGGTCTTGGAGATCGCGGTGTCGATGTACGGCGCGACCGCGGCGACCATTTTCATGTGGTCGATCGCGCTGATCTGCAGCGCGGTCACGAAATACGGCGGCAGCGCCGCGTTGCGCTTCGCCTCGTCCGAATCGTTGCCGTGCAGCCGGTGCCACAGCCGCCACGCATGATCCTCGACCGGATATTCGCGCCGCGAGCCGTCGGCCATCCGTTTCTTGCGCTGGTACGTGTACGAGTAAGCCGGCTCGATGCCGTTGGACGCGTTGTCGGCGAACGCCAGGCTGATCGTGCCGGTCGGCGCGATCGCCAGCAGGTGCGAGTTGCGGATGCCGTGTTCGCGGATCCGCTCGCGGATCGATTCCGGCAGCCGGCTGGCGAACCCGGACGCGAGATAGCGGTCGACATCGAGCAGCGGGAACGCGCCGCGCTCGATCGACAGCTCGATGCTCGCCGCATACGCGGCATCGCGCATCGTCTCGGCGATCCGCGACGCCATCCGCCGCGCATCGACCGTGTCGTAACGCAGCGCCAGCATCATCAGCGCATCGCCCAGGCCGGTGAAACCCAGGCCGATGCGTCGCTTGTTCATCGCTTCGCCCCGCTGCTGCGGCAGCGGCCAGTACGTGACGTCGAGCACGTTGTCGAGCATCCGCACCGAGGTCGCGACGGCGGCGGCGAAGCTGTCGAAATCGAACGCCGCGTTCGGCTGGAACGGGTCGCGCACGTGCTCGGTCAGGTTGATCGACCCGAGGCAGCAGCAGCCGTACGGCGGCAGCGGTTCCTCGGCGCAGTTGTGCACCACGAGACCGTTCGCATCGAATGCATGGATGCCGGCGACCGTGACGTCGTACACCCGTTCGACGCCATCCGGTTCGATCGACGCCACCGATGCCGTGAACCGCTCGCGGTTGATGTCGCGTCGATACGGACCCAGCAACGCAGCGAATCGCCCGGACTTCTCCGAGTCGGCGAACCCGACGATCTCGACAAAGCGCTGCAGGTTGCTGCCGCTGACGACGAGCTCGCGATCCCGCTCGATCGTCGAAGCGATGCCCAGGCGCAAAAGCATCCGCTGAGCGATCGCGAGGTTTTCATCGTCCGCCTGCGTCAAGCGGACAGTCGCGCCGTTCGGCTGCGAGCCCTGCACCGAGCCGCCGGCGTCGAACAGGCCGCGCAGCAGGCCGCGACAGAAGTCGGCCGAGCACCGCTCCAGCTGCGCCGTCAGGCGCTTCGCTCCCGGCGCGACCCCGAGCGACTCGGCAACGCCGCCCGCCAGGCTCGGCGCGAAAACCGGCACGCCGTTGGCTACCCTCCGCACATCGGAATCCCGCACCCGAAGCACGGCACGCTCCGCCTGCAGCGTGCCGTCGCCCACGAGCAGTCCGACCAGATAGCCTTCGGCTTCGGTGTGCTCCCCCGGCCATTGCGCTGCTGCGCGGTGGTCGTTGAGCATGAGCCGGTCGCCCGCCCGCAGATCGCCCGCGGCCACCCATTCGGTCTCGAGCACGTCCCGCGTCTCGCCAACCACGCGAAGCACCGGATGATTTTCGGTCAGGCGCAGCGCAAAACCTTCCCGCGTCTGCAGCCGCAGCACCGGCTTGATGCCCGTTTCGAAGAAGCCGCGTGACTGCGTCGGATAGGACTTGCCGTTCACGACCGCATCGAACGGCCGGCCGACGAGCTCGGCAACCTGCCGGGGCCCTTCATCGGTCATTACCCACGTGTCGGCGGTCACGCACGGATTCGTCGCCGAAATCGTCTCGCAGTACGCGAGATTGTTGTCGCGGTTGATCGCATCGAGGAACAGCACGCCCGGCTCGGCATGGTCGTAGGTCGACGCCATGATCTGGCGCCACAGGTCGGCCGCCTTGACCGTTCGATAGACCCAGCGCCCGTCGTCGCGCCGGAACGCGCCGGCCGCCTTGAACTCGTCGCTCGGTTCGGCCTCGTGCACGAGCTGCCAATCGCCGTCGGCGAGCACCGCTTGCACCAGCGCATCGGTCACGCCGACCGACACGTTGAAATTCGTCAGCCCGCCCTGGTCCTTCGCATGAATGAAGCTCTCGATGTCGGGGTGGTCGCAGCGCAGCACCGCCATCTGCGCGCCGCGGCGCGCGCCGGCCGACTCCACGGTCTCGCAGCTCTTGTCGAACACCTGCATGTACGACACCGGCCCCGACGCCTTGGAGTGCGTGCTGCGCACGACCGCGCCCTTGGGCCGGATCGCGGAGAAGTCGTAGCCGACCCCGCCGCCGCGGCGCATCGTCTCGGCCGATTCCGCGAGCGCGTCATAGATGCCGGGCAGGCCGTTCGCATCGGGCCCGCTGATCGAGTCGCCGACCGGCTGCACGAAGCAGTTGATCAGCGTCGCATTGATGTCGGTGCCGGCGGCCGAATTGATCCGCCCTGCCGGAATGAACCCGCCCGACTCCATCGCGTCGAAGAAACGCTGCGCCCACGCATCGCGCTGCTGCGGCGCCTCGGCCGCCGCCAGACCCGCGGCGACCCGGCGCCGCACGTCGGCCGCGGTGCGCTCGTCGCCTTTCGCGTATTTCTCGCGCAGCACGTCCTCGCAAATCTCCTGCGGCGGCAGCAGCGTCTTCACGGACAGCGAGCGATCGTTCACGGGGGTCTTCCGGTGGTGCGTTGGCAGGCGCGCGCTCGGGCGTCTCGGCGGCATCGTCACGGCGTCGTTCGGGCGGGGTGGTTACCGCGCAGGATCGACGGCCCAGCATAGCAGACCCCACGGATGCCGTCCGCGGCATCCGGCACTTCCTGATCTTCGTCAAGTCCCTGCTGCGGCTGCGGCAAATCCGGATGGCGAGACGGCGCGAAACGGCGTCATGCGGACTGTCCCAAGTACGCGTCGCGCAGCGCTCGCTTGAGCACCTTGCCGATCGGGCTGCGCGGCAGCTCGGCCGACACGACGACGTCGGCCAGGCGCTGCGTTGCCCCCAATCGCGCGTTCGCCCACTGGCGGATCGCGTCGGGTTCGGCCCGTTCGCCCGGGCGCAGCACGACGAACGCCACCGGCGTCTCGCCCCACCGATCCGACGGCACGCCGACCACCGATGCGTCGGCGACGGCCGGATGCTCTCGCAGCACCGCCTCGAGATCGCTCGGATAGATGTTGAATCCTCCCGAGATGATCATGTCCTTCTTGCGGTCGATCAGCGTCAGGAAACCTTCGTCGTCGAAGCGGCCGATATCGCCGGTGCGGATGAAACGGTTGCCGGGCGCGTCGTACCACTCGGCGTCGCGCGTCATCCGCGGCTGCCCGTGGTAACCGCTCATCATCGCGCCGGATCGGCCGACGACTTCGCCGGCCTCGCCGGGCGCGACCTCGCGCCCGGCGTCGTCGATCAGCCGGACGTCGTGTCCCTCGGCGGGTCGTCCCACCGTGTGCAGCTTGTCCGGCCGCTCGTGCGCGAGCAGGATGCAGGTGCCGCCACCTTCGGTCATGCCGTAGTACTCGACCAGGCCGCCGGGCCAGCGGCGCAGCACCTCGGCCTTCAGCTCGGCGGCGAACGGCGCGCTGGTGCAGAACTTCATCCGGAAGCTCGACAGGTCGAACCGGTCGAACTCCGGATCCGCGAGCAGCCGGCGATACTGCACCGGCACCAGCATCGCGTGCGTGACCCGATGCTGCTGCGACAGCTGCAGGAAACGGCGGGCGTCGAACTTCGCCATCAGCACGACCGCGCCGCCCAGCGCGAGCGTCGGCAGGAAGTTCACCAGCGTGGTGTTCGAATACAGCGGCGTCGACACCAGCGACACCGCGTCGGACGAGAAGCCGAACGCCGAGGCCCGCCGCACCTGCGTCCACCGCATCTGGTGCGGCTGGACGATTCCTTTGGGCGCGCCGGTCGTCCCCGACGAGTAGATGATGTTGAACGGCCAGTCGGGCTCGATCGAAACCGGTTGCGGCGCCACCGGCATCGGTTCGATCCAGTCGTGCCACCCGCGCGCGTGCGGCACGTCGTCGAGCCCGATCAGCGTCACCGACGGCAGCACTTCGGCGTCGCGCAGCGCTGCCGCGACGGCGCGATCGGCGAACAGCAGCCGCGCGCCGCAGTCGGCGATCATCGCCGCGAGCGCCGCCGGCGTCGATGACGGCGCCAGCGGCGCGGCGACCGCGCCTGCGCGCAGCGCCGCAAGGAACGTGATCGCGTATTCGATCGACGTAGCCGCGCAGATTGCGACCGCTTCGCGCGGCGGCACGCCGTCGCGCTGCAGCG
>DATLGW010000366.1:0-1565 GCA_035540315.1 Burkholderiaceae bacterium
ATCGACAGCGGCACGAAATAGGTGCCTTGGTCGCCGGCATCGGTCTCGGCCCGAAACAGCGCCAGCAGCGGCGATCCGGGCGCCGCGGTCCACTCGGCATGATCGACGACCGGCATCCGTTGCAGCGTGGTCCCTTTGCTGGCGAACCAGCGCTGTGCCGACGCGTACTTCGGCATCACGTTGCGCTCGAATTGCTGGCGAAGCTGCTCGGCCATGCCGATGCGCCACGGCACGACCCGATCGCGGAAGAAGCTGCGCCACCCATCGAACAGAACCATCACGGAAAGATCCTCCGGAACACTGCGCACGGAGTACCAATCCGGGGGGCTGGCGTCACGTGTCAGACAGAATGCCATGTATCCGCGGCCCGACAGCGACAGCATGTAGAGCTGCTTTGCGATCGGCGGAAACGCGATCCGGCCGTTGATCTCGATCGGCACCCGGCCTGCGAACGCCGACAGATCGAGCTCGCAGGCCTGCGCATGCCGCGACAGGTTGACCACGCACAGGATCGTCTCGTCCTGCCATTCGCGCAGGTACGCGAGGATCTTGCGGTTGCCGGGCGTCAGGAATCTGAGCCGGCCGCGGCCGAACGCGCGATACGTCTTGCGAACCGCGATCAGCCGGCGGGTCCAGTTCAGCAGCGACGAGTTGCTGCGCAGCTGCGCCTCGACGTTGACGGCCTCGTAGCCGTAGACCGGATCCATGATCGGCGGCAGGTACAGCCGCTGCGGATCCGCGCGCGAAAACCCGGCGTTACGGTCCGGGCTCCACTGCATCGGCGTGCGAACGCCGTTGCGGTCGCCCAGGAAGATGTTGTCGCCCATGCCGATCTCGTCGCCGTAGTAGACGACCGGCGTGCCCGGCATCGTCATCAGCAGGAACGTCATCAGCTCGATCTGCTGCCGGTCGTTCTCCATCAGCGGCGCGAGCCGGCGTCGGATCCCGACGTTCACCCGCATCCGCGGATCGGTCGCGTAAATCTTGTACATGTAGTCGCGCTCGCGGTCGGTGACCATCTCGAGCGTGAGCTCGTCGTGATTGCGCAGGAAGATCGCCCACTGGCACGGCTCCGGGATCTCCGGCGTCTGCTGCATGATCTCGATCACCGGGTGGCGGTCTTCCATCGCCAGCGCCATGAACAGCCGCGGCATCAGCGGGAAGTGGTACGCCACGTGGCATTCGTCGCCGTCGCCGAAATACTCGCGCACGTCCTCGGGCCACTGGTTCGCCTCGGCGAGCAGCATCCGGTTGCGGTAGTGCGCATCGATCTCGGCGCGGATCTGCTTGATCACCGCGTGCGTCTCGGGCAGGTTCTCGTTGTTCGTTCCCTCGCGCTCGACCAGGTACGGGATCGCGTCGAGCCGGAACCCGTCGACGCCCATGTCGAGCCAGAACCGCATCGTGCGCAGCACCGCCTTGAGCACGTGCGGGTTGTCGAAGTTCAGGTCCGGCTGGTGGCTGAAGAACCGGTGCCAGTAGTAGCTCTGCGCGACGCTGTCCCACGCCCAGTTCGACACCTCGGTGTCGGTGAAGATGATTCGCGTGCCCTTGTACTTGGTCGG
>DATLGW010000367.1:0-11881 GCA_035540315.1 Burkholderiaceae bacterium
GACCGCGGCGAGCCCGGCCGCGCCGAGCAGCGCGATCGCCAGCGGGTCCGGCAACTGCGACAGCCGGTGCACGCAGGGCGTTCCGAGCACGATCGCGGCCGCAATGCCGATCGGGCCGCACCCGATGCCGCCGGTCCGCTCCATGCAGATCCAGCGTAGCGGCGGCATCGGGTGCGGCCCGATCGGCATTGCGGCCGCGATCGTGCTCGGAACGCTCTGCGTGCACCGGCTGTCGCAGTTGCCGGACCCGCTGGCGATCGCGCTGCTCGGCGCGGCCGGGCTCGCCGCGGTCGGCTTCGCGGCGCGCATGCGCAGCTTCGTCGCAACGGCGCTGGCGTTGACCGGCGTGGCCGCAATCGCTTTCGCGAGCGGCTCGGGTCGTGCTCACGTCGCGATGTCGCAGCGGCTGGCGCCGGCGCTCGAGGGGGTCGACCTGCGGGTCACGGGCGTGGTCGACGAGCTGCCTGCGCTCGTCGAGCGCGGCGCGAGGCTGCGGTTGCGCATCGAATCGTGCGAGACCGTCGCGCCTGCGCAGGCGCGTTGCGCGTTGCCGCCGCGCATCGAGGTGTTCTGGTTCGCGCTGCATCGGCGTGTCGCCGCGCAGCCGGCGCAGCGCTGGCAGCTGGTCGTGCGGTTGCGGCGGCCGCATGCGTCGTCGAATCCGCATGGCTTCGATCGCGAGCTGCGCTGGCTGGAGGAGGGAATCGGTGCGGTCGGAGCGGTGCGCGGAACGCCGCGCCTGCTCGACGAGCGGGTGTTGCAGGTCGGGCCGCTGATCGAGCGGCTGCGCGGACGGATCCGCGACGCGGTCGTTGCGGCGTCGCCGCCTCAACGCGGGCGCGAGACCGGCGTGCTGGTTGCGCTGGCGGTCGGGGACCAGGCGTCGATCGAAGCCTCGCTGTGGGAGGTATTCAACCGCACCGGCGTGTCGCACCTGATGAGCATCTCCGGCTTGCACATCACGATGCTGTGCGGACTGGCGGCTTGGCTCAGCGATCGCGCCTGGCGCAGCCGGCCGATCGGCCGCCTTGGCTGGGCGCTGTGGTTGCCGGCGGCGAAGCTGCGGCTCGCCGTCGCGGTGACGGTCGCGTTCGGCTATTCGCTGCTCGCGGGCTGGGGAATCCCGGCCCAGCGCACCTGCTGGATGGTGTCCGTTGCCGCGGCGCTGCTGTGGAGCGGCCGCGCGCTGTCGCTGCCCCGCTCGGTGGCGATCGCGGCGGCCGTCATCACGCTGCTCGACCCGTGGGCGCCGCTGGCGGCGGGCTTCTGGCTGTCGTTCATGTCGGTGGTGGCGATCGTCTGGGTCGCGACCGGCGTTCGAACCGGGCGCAACGACTGGCGCGCAGTGCTGCGATCCGCCGTGCAGACGCAATGGGCGGCGACGGTCGCGCTGCTGCCGCTGGGCGCGCTTTTCTTCGGCGCGGTGTCGCTGGTCGGGCCGCTCGCGAACGCGGTGGCGATTCCGCTGGTCAGCGCGATCGTCACGCCCGGAGCGCTCGCGGCTGCAGCACTGGCGCTGCTGTCGCCGGCGCTGGCGGCGTGGCTGCTGTGGCCGCTGGCCGAAGTGATGCGGTGGCTGCTTTGGTCGCTGCAGGCGTTGTCGGGGCTCGAGCTGTCGGTATGGACGGTCGCGCGTCCTGCGCCGGTGCTGCTCGCATTGGCGGGCGCCGGCGCGGTGCTGCTGCTTGCGCCGAGCGGCTATCCGCGCCGCTGGCTGTCGGTGCTCGCGTTGCTGCCGCTGCTCGCATTGCCCGAGCCGCGGCCGCCGGTCGGCGAGATCCGCCTTTTTGCGTTCGACGTGGGGCAGGGGATGGCGGTGCTGATCGAGACGCCGCAGGGCCGGCTGTTGTACGACACCGGTCCGGGCTGGGGCGACAGCGATGCGGGCCGTCGCGTGATCCTGCCGTACCTGCGCGCGCGCGGCATCCGCCGTCTCGACGCGCTGGTCGTGTCGCACCTGGATCTCGATCATTCCGGTGGCGCGAGATCGCTGATCGAGCTGGCACGACCCGAGCGGGTCTGGTCGTCGCTGCCGCCGCAGCATCCGATCGTGCGCAACGCAAGGCGGCACGACGTTTGCCGCGACGGCGAACGCTTCGAATGGGGCGAGATACGGTTCGCATGGCTGCACCCGCCGGAACAGCCCGATACCGCCGAACGCTCGCCGACGAATGCCGCCAGCTGCGTGTTGTCGATTCGCGCGCCGGGCGGCTCGGTGCTGCTGCCCGGCGACATCGAAGCGGCGCAGGAGCGCCGGCTGCTCGCCCGGCACGGCGCGCAGGCGCTGCGCAGCGACGTGCTGATCGCGCCGCATCACGGCAGCGCGACTTCATCGAGCGCCGATTTCCTCGATGCCGTGGCGCCGCAGTGGGCGATCTTCCAGGTCGGCTACCGCAACCGCTTCCGGCATCCGCATCCGAAGGTGGTGGCGCGCTACGAGCAGCGCGGCATCGGCGTGCTGCGCAGCGACCGCGACGGCGCGATCGAGCTGCGGTTGCGCAGCGGCGAGCCGATCGCGGTGGTGCGCCACCGATTCGATGCGCCGCCGTATTGGCGGGTGCAGGTCGACCCGTGACGAAAACGCGTGCCGAGCGGCGGCGAGGCGACGAAGCTACTGGGCGGTCCAGCCGCCGTCGATCGTCCACGCGGCGCCGCGAACTTGAGCGGCCGCCGGCGAGCACAGGAACACTGCGAGCTCGCCGATCTGCTGCGGCGTGACGAACTCCAGCGACGGCTGCTTCTCGCCCAGCAGCGCCGCCTTCGCCTCGTCCTCGGACAGCCCGCGCTCGGCCTTGCGCGCGTCGATCTGCTTTTGCACCAGCGGCGTCAGGACCCAGCCCGGGCAGATCGCGTTGCAGGTGACGCCGGTGCGCGCATTCTCCAGCGCGACGACCTTCGTCAGCCCGATGATGCCGTGCTTGGCGGCAATGTACGCCGCCTTCTCGACCGACGCGACCAGCCCGTGCACCGACGCGATGTTGATGATCCGGCCCCAGTTGCGCGACTTCATCGTCGGCAGCGCAAGCCGGCTGGTGTGGAACGCCGCGGACAGGTTCAGCGCGATCACCGCGTCCCACCGCTCGACCGGGAAACGCTCGGTCGTCGCGACGTGCTGGATTCCGGCGTTGTTGACCAGGATGTCGACGCCGCCGTGGCGTTCGGCACAGCGCTGCATCAGCGACTCGATTTCCTGCGGCCGCATCAGATCGCCGCCCTCGAACGCGACCGTCGCGCCGGTCTCGCGCGCCACGGTCTCGCGCAGCCGCTCGATCTCCTGGGGTTCTCCAAAACCGTTGAGGATCACGCGCGCGCGCTGCGCGGCCAACGCGCGCGCGATGCCGAGGCCGATTCCGCTGGTCGAGCCGGTCACGAGCGCGACTTTACCTTCGAGCATTCGATTCTCCGCGGGCTGCTATCATCGTTGCCGATTCTACCCGCGCGTACCGATGACCTCTCCGAACCTGCGCTACGTGACCTGTGCTCATCCCGGCGGGCTGCACCGGCTCGCATACTGGGAATGGGGCGATGCCGACAATCCGCAGGTGCTGCTGTGCGTGCACGGACTGACGCGCACCGGTCGCGACTTCGATGCGATTGCCCAGCGTCTGTCGCGGCGCTTTCGGGTGGTATGCCCCGACATGATCGGACGCGGCCGCTCCGATTGGGTCGAAGATCCGATGCTGTACGTGGTGCCGCAGTACGTCGCCGACTGCGTGACGCTGGTTGCGCGCCTGGGCGTCGACGAGGTCGATTGGCTCGGCACGTCGATGGGCGGTCTGATCGGCCTGGGGCTCGCATCGCTGAACGGCCATCCGATCCGGCGGCTGATCCTGAACGACATCGGGCCCGAGATCGATCCGGTCGGCTTGGCGCGAATCGCCAGCTACGCCGGCGCGCATCCGTACTTCGACAGCTTCGAGCAGGGCGAGGAGCGATTGCGCCAGATCAGCGCCGAGTTCGGCCCGCACACGCCCGAACAGTTCCGCATCCTGAGTTCGCATTACGTCGTGCAGCGCGACGGCCGCTGGACGTTCCATTTCGACCCGTCGATCGGCACGCCGTTCAAGGCGCTGTTTCACGCGAAGATGCCGTCGGCATGGCCGCAGTACGATGCGATCCGCTGTCCGACGCTGGTGATCCGCGGCGAGCGCTCGGACGTGCTGTCGCGCGCGACGGCCGAGCAGATGACGCAGCGCGGGCCGCGGGCGACGCTGGTCGAATTGCCTGGCGTCGGCCACGCGCCCACGTTCATTCCCGACGATCAGATCGAGGTCGTCGAGCGTTATCTCGCCCGCGGGTCGTGATCGCGCTCGCGTCCGGTCAGCGCCAGCCGACCCGGTCGATGATTTTCGCTGCAGTGATCTGAGCCCGTCCGATCGCTGCGACCGGCGTCTTGTCCGCCTTGAACTCGCCGAGCGCCTGCAGTCTCGGGTTGGCGCCCGCCGCGGTCGCAACCACCGGCCATTCGTTGTTGCCGTCGGCGAAGTAGCGCTGCGCCGAATCGCTTGCGAGGTACTCGAGGAACCGCACGGCCGCTTCGCGGTTCGGCGCATTGCGGGCGACGCCGCCGCCGGAGACGTTCACGTGCACGCCGGTGGAGTCCTGGTTCGGCCAGATCATGCCGACCTTGGAGACGACGTCGCGATCCGCGGGATTGTCCGATCGCATCAGACGCACCAGGTAATAGGTATTCGTCAACGCGACGCCGCATTCGCCGCTCGCCACCGCCTTGATCTGGTCGGTGTCGCCGCCGCGCGGCGGGCGCGCGAAGTTCGCGACCACGCCCCGCGCCCACTGTTCGGTCTTCGCCTCGCCGAGGTGCTCCGACAGCGCGCCGATCAGCGACAGCATGTACGGATGCGCGCCCGAGCGCGTGCAGACCTTGCCTTTCAGGCGGGGGTCCGCCAGATCCTGGTAGCTGCGCACCAGCGCCGGATCGACCTGCGCCTTGTTGTACACGATCACGCGCGCCCGCGTGGAGAACGCAAACCACTCGCTGCCCTTGCCCTCGTCCTGCGCGCGCAGATGCTCGGGAATCCGCTGCTCCAGCACCTTCGACTTCACCGGCTGGAACAGCCCCTCGGTCTGCGCCCGCCACAGCCGTGCGGCATCCACCAGCAGCACCACGTCGGCCGGGCTGCGCGCGCCCTCGCTGCGCAGCCGTTCCAGCAGCGCCTCGTCGCCCGCTTCGATCCGGTTGATCCGGATTCCGGTCGTCTTCGTGAAGTCGGCGTACAGCGCCTCGTCGGTCTGGTAGTGCCGCGCCGAGTACAGGTTCAGCACCTGCGGCGCTTGCGCCTGCGCGGCGCCGGCGGCGAGGGCGAGCGCGACGCCCAGAATCTTCCATGTCGCTTTCATCGGAAAGAAGCCTCCTGTGGAGCTGTCGGTGACGTGGGGAGCACGATAATCGAAACGAGAATGATTTGCAATTACAACATGGCAGTCGCTACCCGCCGCTGCGCGGGCGGCAGTCGCCGTCAGGCAGCGCGCGATATCGGCGAAATCCGCCGCCAACGACAATCGGCGCGCGCACAATCGGGTGCTGGATGAAAAAAGAACCCTCTGGCTGGCCTGCGACGGCGGCGCTGGACACCGCGCCGCCGCTCGCCACGCCCGGGCCGCCGCCCGAGGCGCGGGCGCGCGCTGCCGACGAACGCGCGGTCGTGCTGATCGTCGACGACTCGCGCTTCGTGCGCGCGTCGCTGCAGCGGATCCTCGCGCCGCGATTTCGCCTTCAGCAGGCAGAGTCCGGCGAGCGGGCCTGGGAGCTGCTGCTGCTGGACGAGTCGATTGCGGCAGTGGTCAGCGACCTGACGATGAGCGGCGGCGACGGCTTCGAACTGCTGCGGCGCGTGCGCGCATCTTCGCTGCGACGGCTGGGCAGGCTGCCGTTCGCAGTCGTTTCCGGCGCGGACGATCCGGACCAGCGCGCACGCGCGCAGGCGCTGGGTGCCGACCGTTTCGTCGTCAAGGGCGACGCGCTCGCCGAGTTGCCCGATTGGCTCGATCGGCGGCTGGCCGGGACGCACCGGCCGCCGGCGGCGGCGCGCAGCGGCCCGCCGGCGACCGCCAGCGCCGACGCGCGGCGGCTCGAGCCCGCGGCCGACCCGGTTGCAGACTGGCTGGAGCGGTTGGCCGCAACGACCGAACCGCAAGATGCGCCGCTTGCGCTGCTGAGGGTTCAGGTTCAAGGCGCGGACGATCTGCCCGCGCGGTTGAGCGCCGCGGTGCGCGACGCGCGGTCGCTGCACGTCGAGTCGCCGCAGTCGGCATGGCTTTGTCTCGGCGCATCGGCCGCGGCCGCCAGCCGGCTCGCGCTGAGGCTCGGACTGGTCGCCGCACAGCGTGCTGCGGCGGCTCAACAGCCGCTCGTATGCATCGGTTTCGAGCCGATCGACCGAGCGGTCGCTGGCGACTCGGACAGCCAGGCGCAATCGCGCCGCAGCGCGGCGCGGCGCGCGCTGTCGGCGCTGCGCACGCTGCCTCCGGCGGCGACTGCGCCAGGGCGGATCACGGTGCGCACGCCGGCATGGAGCTTCGATCTGCCGCTCGCTGCTGCGCGACTGCTGACGATCGCCTGAAGACACCGCGCGGCGCTCGAGCCGCTGCGACCGCTCAGGGGCGCGCGCGCCGGCCCCGCCGGTAGAATGCTCCGAAACCGCCGCGGCAGGCGTATCGCCGGCGAGAACGAAGGAGCACAGAGGCGTGGACTATCGCGAATTCCATCGGCGCTCGATCCAGGACCGCGACGGGTTCTGGCGCGAGCAAGCTCAGCTGATCGACTGGCAGCGGCCGTTCGGACAGGTGCTCGACGATTCGCGGCCGCCGTTCGCGCGCTGGTTCGTCGGCGGCGAAACGAACCTGTGCCACAACGCAGTCGATCGCTGGCTGGCGACGCAGGCCGACCGGCCGGCCCTGATCTACGTGTCGACCGAGACCGACGTGCGTCGGGTCTACACGTTTGCCGAGCTGCACCGCGAAGTGCAGGCGATGGCGGCGATCATGCAGTCGCTGGGCGTGCAGCGCGGCGACCGCGTGCTGATCTACATGCCGATGATCCCGGAAGCGGCGTTCGCGATGCTTGCGTGCGCGCGCATCGGGGCGATCCACTCGGTCGTGTTCGGCGGGTTCGCGTCGGTCAGCCTGGCAAGCCGCATCGACGATGCGCGCCCGAAGCTGGTCGTCAGCGCGGACGCCGGATCGCGCGCCGGCAAGACGGTGGCCTACAAGCCGCTGCTCGACGAGGCGATCCGGCTGTGCACGCACCGGCCCGAGCGGGTGCTGATGATCGACCGCGGGCTGGCCCCGTTCGCGCGCATCGCCGAGCGCGACGTCGATTACGCCGCGCTGCGCGAGCGGCATCGCGACGCGCAGGTGCCGGTCACGTGGCTGGAGTCCAACGAGATCAGCTACATCCTGTACACATCGGGGACGACTGGAAGGCCCAAGGGCGTGCAGCGCGATGTCGGCGGCTACGCGGTCGCGCTGGCGGCATCGATGAAGCACATCTTCTGCGGCCAGCCCGGCGAGACGTACTTTTCGACCAGCGACATCGGCTGGGTCGTCGGACACTCGTACATCGTCTATGGACCGCTGATCGCGGGCATGGCGACGGTGATGTACGAAGGCACGCCGGTTCGTCCCGACGGCGCGATCCTGTGGCAGATCGTCGAGCAGTACCGCGTGACGGTGATGTTCTCGGCGCCGACGGCGATCCGGGTGCTGAAGAAACAGGATCCGGCCTACCTGACGCGGCACGACACCTCCTCGCTGCGCGCGCTGTTCCTCGCCGGCGAGCCGCTGGACGAGCCGACTGCCCGCTGGATCTCCGACGGGCTGGGGCGCCCGATCATCGACAACTACTGGCAGACCGAGACCGGCTGGCCGATCCTGTCGGTTGCGCACGGGATCGAGAAGACGCCGACGCGTTTCGGCAGTCCCGGCTTTCCGATGTACGGCTACGACGTGCAACTGGTGCACGAGGTGTCGGGCGAGTCGGTCGGCACGAACGAGAAGGGCGTCGTCGCGATCGCGCCGCCGCTGCCGCCGGGATGCATGCAGACCGTGTGGGGCGACGACGAACGCTTCGTGCAGACGTACTTCCGCAGCATTCCGGGGCGGATGCTGTACTCGACGTTCGACTGGGGAATCCGCGACGCCGACGGCTACTACTTCATCCTCGGGCGCACCGACGATGTGATCAACGTCGCCGGCCATCGGCTCGGCACGCGCGAGATCGAGGAGAGCCTGTCCAGCCATTCGGCGGTCGCCGAGTGCGCGGTCGTCGGCGTCGCCGACCCGCTGAAGGGCCAGGTCGCAATGGCGTTCGCGGTGCTGAAGGATCCGGCGGCGCATCCCGATGCGGCAGCGCGAATGCGGCTCGAGGGCGAGCTGATGGCGACGGTCGACAAGCAGCTGGGCGCGATTGCGCGGCCGTCGCGCGTGCATTTCGTGTCGGTGCTGCCGAAGACGCGCTCGGGCAAGGTGCTGCGCCGGTCGATCCAGGCGATCTGCGAGCGCCGCGACCCTGGCGATCTGACGACGATCGAGGATCCGACGGCGCTGGACCAGGTCAAGTCCGCGGTGGCGGGGTGAGTGCCGCAGCGATGCGGCGACGATGAGCCGCGTCAGTCGTCGCGCAGCGCGTCGGGCGCCAGCGGCGGCTCGTCCAGCAGCGCGACTTGCTCGCGCAGCTCGATGATCCGGTCCTGCCAATAACGCTGGGTGCCAAACCACGGAAACGCGACCGGAAAAGCCGGATCGTCCCAGCGGCGCGCGATCCACGCGCTGTAGTGCAGCAGTCGCAGCGTGCGCAGCGGTTCGATCAGCCGCAGTTCGCGTCGATCGAGCTCGCGAAATTCCTCGTAGCCGCGCAGCAGCCGCGCGAGCTGCCGGTTCGCATCGTCCCGGTCGCCGGACAGCAGCATCCACAGGTCCTGGACCGGCGGACCGTTGCAGGCGTCGTCGAGATCGACGAAATGCGGCCCGGCATCGGTCCACAGCACGTTGCCGGCATGAACGTCGCCATGCAGCCGGATCGCGTCGATCTGCCCGCCCAGCTCCTCGAAAGCGGCGCGCGTGCGGGCGATCGCACGCTCGGCGATCTCGCGCCATGCCGGTTGCAGCTCCGCCGGGATCCAGTCGTGCTGCAGCAGGTAATCGCGCGGCTCAGATCCGAGGCGCTCGACGTCGAGCGGCGGCCGCTGCGCGAACGGCTGCCGTGCGCCGACCGTGTGGATGCGTCCGATGAAGCGCCCGATCCGCAGCAGCACGTCGCGGTCCTCCAGCTCGGGCGTGCGCCCGCCGCGGCGCGGATAGACCGCGAAGCGGTGATCCGCGGCGTGATGCAGCGTCACCCCGTCGCGCGACAGCGGCGCGACGACCGGCACCTCGGCGGCGGCGAGCTCGGCCGCGAACGCATGTTCCTCCAGGATCTGCGAGTCGCTCCAGCGGCCGGGCCGGTAGAATTTCGCGACCACGCAATCGCCGTCGTCGAGCCACACCTGATAGACGCGGTTCTCGTAGCTGTTCAGCGCCAGGATCCGGCCGTCGCCGGCATAGCCGACCGCCGCCAGCGCATCGAGCAGCCGATCGGGGGTCAGGTCGTGATAGGGGCGCAGCCGCCGCTCGTCGTCCATTGCGATTGATTCTACCGAGGGGCTGAGGCTACCATCCGCGCGGGCTGGCGAGGACGACGACGGTGGAGGCGGACTGGTTCACGTTCAGGAAGCTGGTGTCGGCGCTGCTGCTGCCTCCGGGCGGCCCGCTGCTGCTGATCGCTTTCGGCTTGCTGCTGCTCGGTGGCCGGCGCGCGCCGTTCGGGCGTTTGCTCGTCGGTATCGGCGTCGTCGCAGCCTACCTGCTGTCGACGATCGGTTTTGGCGCGCAACTGATGCGGGTCGTGGAGCGCGACCTGCAGCCGTGGTCGCCGGCGCTGCTCGCGCCGCGGGAGGGCCGCAACGATGCTGCGGGCGCGATCGTCGTGCTCGGCGGGGGACTCGCCCGCGAGCGCCAGGGCGAGGTGCTGCGCGATCGGCTCGACTCGCAGTCGCTCGAGCGGGTGGTTCAGGCGGCGCGGATCGCGCGTTCGACCGGCTTGCCGGTGCTCGTGTCCGGCGGCCGGATCGCGCCGCACCGCACGACCGAGGCGGACCTGATGCGCCGAACGCTCGAGGATGATCTGGGCGTTCGCGTGCGCTGGGTCGAGCAAGTGTCGCGCGACACGGCCGAGAATGCGGCAAGGACAGCGGCATTGCTGCGCGCCGAGCGCATCGAGCGCGTGATCCTGGTCACGCATGCGTACCACATGCGCCGCGCGGCACAGGCGTTCGAGGCGGCCGGGCTGCGGGTGATCGCCGCGCCGACCTATTTCGCCAGCGATGCCGGCGGCGATCACTGGCGCGACTGGGTGCCCAGCGTCAGCGGCGTCGGGCTGAACGCGCGCGCGGCGCGCGAGGTCGTGCGATACGCGTGGGACCGGCTCGCCGCCGCGTTCTGACCGCGCCACTCACGCGGTCGCGACCGGAATCCCCTTGAACTCGCCCGACGCGATCCGCCGCTGCCACTCGGCCGGCCCCGTGACGTGCGCGCTGGTGCCGCCGGCGTCGACCGCGACCGTCACCGGCATGTCGACGACGTCGAACTCGTAGATCGCTTCCATTCCCAGGTCCTCGAATCCGACGACGCGCGCCTTCCTGATCGCCTTCGAAACCAGATAGGCGGCGCCGCCGACCGCCATCAGATACGCGCTCTTGTGCTTGCGGATCGCGTCGATCGCAGTCGGGCCGCGCTCGGCCTTGCCGATCATCGCGATCAGGCCGGTCTTCTCGAGCATCATGTCGGTGAATTTGTCCATCCGCGTCGCCGTGGTCGGTCCCGCCGGCCCGACGACCTCGTCGCGCACCGGATCGACCGGGCCGACGTAATAGATCACGCGATTCGTGAAATCCACCGGCAACGGCTCGCCGCGCGCGAGCATGTCCTGGATCCGCTTGTGCGCGGCGTCGCGACCGGTCAGCATCCTGCCGTTCAGCAGCAGCGTTTCGCCGTGTTTCCAGCTCGCGACTTCCTCGCGCGTCAGCGTATCGAGGTTCACGCGGCGGCTCTTCTGCGTATCGGGCTCCCACTGCACGTTCGGCCACAGATCGAGGCTCGGCGGGTCGAGGTACACCGGTCCCGAGCCGTCCATCACGAAATGCGCATGGCGCGTCGCGGCGCAATTCGGGATCATCGCGACCGGCTTGCTGGCGGCGTGCGTCGGATACATGCGGATCTTCACGTCGAGCACCGTCGTCAGCCCGCCCAGTCCCTGCGCGCCGATTCCCAGCGCATTGACTTTCTCGTACAGCTCGAGCCGAAGCGCCTCCTCCTGCGACAGCTTCTCGCCGCGGGCCGACTTGCCCTGCAGCTCGTACATGTCGATGTCTTCCATCAGCGCTTCCTTGGCCATCAGCATCGCTTTCTCGGCGGTGCCGCCGATGCCGATGCCCAGCATGCCGGGTGGGCACCATCCTGCCCCCATCGCCGGCACCGTCTTCAGCACCCAGTCGACCAGCGAATCGCTCGGGTTGAGCATCACGAACTTGCTCTTGTTCTCGCTGCCGCCGCCCTTGGCTGCGACCGTCACATCGAGCCGGTCTCCCGGCACGATCTGCACCGTGACCACCGCAGGCGTGTTGTCTTTCGTGTTCTTGCGCGCGAACTGCGGATCCGCGACGACCGATGCGCGCAGCGTGTTGTCCGGATGGTTGTACGCCCTGCGAACGCCTTCGTTGATCGCATCCTCGAGGCTGCCGGAGAAGCCGTCGAACCGCACGTCCATGCCGACCTTCAGGAACACGTTGACGATGCCGGTGTCCTGGCAGATCGGCCGGTGGCCGAC
>DATLGW010000368.1:0-4561 GCA_035540315.1 Burkholderiaceae bacterium
CCCCTGCACCGGCAGCCATTCGAGGTGGACCGCGAACAGCAGGATCAGCCCGTAGGCGATCACGAACACCGGTACCGAAAACCCGAGCACCGAGATCGCCATCACGATCCGATCGAGCGCGCCGCCGGCGCGCGCTGCGGCCAGCACGCCCAGCGGCACGGCCAGGCCGACCGCGACGATCAGCGTGCACAGCGTCAGCGCGAGCGTCGGCTCGACCCGCTGCGCGATCAGCGTCGACACCGGCAGCTGGGTGAAGATCGACGTGCCCAGGTCGCCGTGCGCGATCCCCCACAGCCAGCCGCCGAAGCGCACCAGGTACGGCTGGTCGAGCCCGAGCTGCTTGCGGATCCGGTCGATGTCGTCCTGCGTGGCGATGTCGCCGGCGATCACCGCGGCCGGATCGCCGGGCGTCAGGTACAGCAGCGAGAACACGAACAGCGCCACGACCCCCATCACGGGGATCGTGGCGAGCAGCCGCTTGACGACGTACCTGAGCAAGACCTGCTTATTTCTTTTCGACGTTCCAGATGAACGTCACCGGCGAGATGATCACGCCCGACAGGTTCGAGCGGTACGCGGTCGGGATGATGAACTGCGCAGTCGGAATGTACGGCAGCACCTCGAACGCGCGACGCTGCATCTGCTCGGCGATCTTCTTCTGGTCGGCCTCCGTCGGCGCGTCGAACCACGCGTTGCGCAGCTCCTCGAGCTTGTCGTCGCTCGGCCAGCCGAACCACGACTTCTCGCCCGCGCCGCGCAGCGGCGAATTCAGCGCCGGCGACACGATGTCCGGGCCGACGAACCAGGTGTGGAAGATGCTCCAGCCGCCTTTGTCGATCGGCTCCTTCGACGAGCGCCGCGTGATCAGCGTGCCCCAGTCGCTGGCGGCCAGCTCGACGTTCAGGCCGATCTTGCGCAGCAGCTCCTGCGTGACCAGCGCCTGCGAGTGCACGATCGGCTGGTCGGTCGCCGTCATCAGGATGATCTTCTCGCCCTTGTAGCCGGCTTCCTTGACCAGCTGCTTGGCCTTGTCGACGTCGCGCTTGCCGGTCAGCACGTCGGCGCCCGCGGTGCTCGCCATCGGCGTGCCGCAGGTGAAGAACGACGGGCACGGCTTGCCGTTCTTCGGGTCGCCTGCGATCGCGATCGCGTAGTCCTGCTGATCGAGCACCGCCGCGACCGCCTGCCGCATCTTCGGATTGTTGAACGGCGGATGCAGGTGGTTGAAGCGCAGCAAGCCGATCGAGCCGAGCGGGTCGACGCTCTCGACCTTGATGTCCTTGTTCCGGCGCAGCACCGGCACCAGGTCGACCGGCACCTGCTGCCACCAGTCGACTTCGCCGGTGTTCAACGCGGCAGCGGCGGTCGCGGCATCCGGAATGTAGATCCACTCGACGCGGTCGACCTTGACGACCTTGCCGCCGGCGCCCCAAGACGGCGGCTCCTTGCGCGGCACGTAGTCGGCGTTCTTCTCGTAGACGACCTTGCTGCCGGGGACCCACTGTTCCTTGACGAACTTGAACGGTCCCGAACCGGTCGCGTCGGTGATCGCGGTGAACGCGTCGGTCTTCGCGACCCGCTCGGGCATGATGAACGGCACGTTCGACGACGGCTTGCCCAGCGCCTCGAGCACGTACGGGAACGGCTTCTTCAGCTTCAGGCGAAACGTCTTGTCATCGACCGCGGTCCAGCTGTCGGTCATCTCGCCGAGCTTCTGGCCGAACACGTCGCGCTTGGCCCAGCGCTCGATCGACGCGATGCAATCGGCCGAGCGTACCGGCTGGCCGTCGTGGAACTTCAGGCCGTCGCGCAGCGTGAACGTGTAGGTCAGCTTGTCGTCGCTGACCTGCCACTTGTCGACCATCTGCGGCTGGATCTTGAAGTTCGCGTCGGTCGCGAACAGCACGTCGTACACCATGTAGCCGTGGTTGCGCGTGATGTACGCGGTGGTCCAGATCGGATCCAGGCTGCGCAGATCGGCTTCGGGAACGAACTTGAGCACCTTGCCCTGCGCGAACGCCGGGGCAGCGAACGGAATGCTGACGGCGAGCGCCAGCCCGCACGCCAGGCTGCGCATGCGAAATCGAATCCTGGGCAATCCAACGGTCATGGTCTCCTCCTCGTCGTGTGTCGATCCCGTGTCCGGCGCTGCGGCCGGGGCGATCGCCGAAAGCGGGCCGGCGCGAGATCCGCAGGATCTTCTGCCGCAGCGGCCGCAACGATGCTAGCACGGCGCATCGAACATTTGTGCGGGCCGCGCCGATCGGCGAGACTGGCGGCTGGCCGCGACGGGAGCCCCTGAATGCCGGATGTCGACTTGCTGCTGCGCAACGCCGATCTGATCGACGGCTCGGGCGGGCCGCGGCGCACCGCGGACCTCGCAGTCGCGGCGGGCCGCATCGTCGCGGTGGGCGAGCTCGGCGCGGTGCGCGCGCGCGACGTCGTCGATCTGCAGGGGCTCGCGCTCGCGCCCGGTTTCGTCGACGTGCACACGCACGACGATCGGCTGGCGCTGACGGACCGGTCGATGGCGCCAAAAGTCAGTCAAGGCGTGACCAGCGTCGTCGTCGGCAACTGCGGCATCAGCCTCGCTCCGCTGGGCCGGCACGCGAGCGAGCCGCCGCTCGATCTGGTGACTGACGAGGCCGGCCCGCATTTCGACAGCTTCGCGGCCTATTTCGCGGCGATCGAGGCGGCGCCGCCGGCGGCGAACGTCGCGGCGCTGGTCGGGCACACGAGCCTGCGCGTGGCGACGATGCGCTCCGTGCAGCGGCGGGCCGATGCGGACGAGATCGAGCGGATGCAGGCGCGGGTGCGCGAGGGATTGCAGGCCGGCGCGCTGGGCGTGTCGACCGGCACCTACTATGCGCCGGCCGCAGCGGCGACGGCCGCCGAGATCGCCGCGGTCTGCGAACCGCTGCGCGGGACCAATGCGCTGATCGCGTCGCACATCCGCGACGAGGGCGCGCGGGTGCTCGATTCGATGCGCGAGGCCGTCGGCATCGCCGACTCGATCGGCGTGCGCCAGGTGCTGTCGCATCACAAGGTGATCGGACGCGCGAACTTCGGCCGCTCGCGCGAAACGCTCGCGCTGCTCGACGAGCTCGGCGCGCGCAGCGACGTCTGCGCCGATTGTTATCCGTACGCAGCGTCGTCGACGGTGCTGCGGCGCGAGGCGGTCGCGCAGGCGATGCGCACGCTGATCGCATGGTCCCGGACGATGCCGGCTGCCGCCGGGCGGTATCTGGACGAGCTCGCGCGCGAGCACGGCGTGCACGCCGACGCGATGATCGACAGGCTTCAGCCGGCCGGCGCGATCTACTTTTCGATGGACGAGGCCGATGTCGAGCGGATCCTGTCGCATCCGCGGATGATGGTCGGATCCGACGGGCTGCCGCACGACGCGTTCCCGCATCCGCGGCTATGGGGCGCATTCCCGCGCGTGCTCGGCCACTACGCGCGCGAGCGCGGCCTGTTCGCTTTGGAGACTGCGGTGCACAAGATGACCGGGCTGCCCGCGGCTCGGTTCGGATTGGGCGACCGCGGCCGGCTGCAGGCGGGGTTCGCCGCCGATCTGGTCGTCTTCGATCCGCAGCGCGTTCGCGATGCGGCGACGTTCGCGCAGCCGATTTGCCCCGCGGTCGGCATCGAGCGCGTCTACGTCAACGGCGCGCTGACGTGGTTGCAGCGCGAGGGGACCGGCGCCCGCGCGGGAGGCGTGTTGCGGCGGGCGGCGAGCTGACGGACCGGGCGCAGGGCTGGACGCACGCGTCAGCGCGCGGCCCCCATTGCGCGCGCGGGGGAATCGCGCTGCGCCTGCCGGAACACCGGCCCCCAGATCGGATGCCCGGCTTCGAGCGCCGACAGCTCGAATTTCGGATCGAGGACCAGCAGGTTGTCGAATGCGCGGCGGCACAACGTGCGCCGGCCGACCGCGCACTGCGCGAACGCGAGCTGCTTGTAGGCGGCCGTGCGCACCGGCACCGGTGCGGTCCAGATCTCGCGCGACGTCTCGAGTTTTCTGATCGTGCCGTGGAAATCGCCGGCGTCGTAAAGCGCAACCGCCTCGGCGAGCTGCTGGCGGCCCGGCTCCGCTGCGCTCGGCTGGCTGAACGGCAGCCCTTCGATTTCCTGCAACGATGCGCAGCCGGCGGCAGATGCGAATGCGATCGCGGCAACCGCGATGCGAAGAGCGTTCATGGCGTTCGCTCCTGGAATTGGTGCGACAGCGTGACCGGCTGGCCGTTGCGCAGCGTGAGCTCGATGCGTTTCGGCGGCGCAGCCGGATTGCGGAATTCGATCAAATGCCGTCCCGGCGCGAGCGCGACCTCCGTCAGCGGCGGCGATACGCCGCGCGCAACGCCGTTGACGACGACTTCGCCCCACGGCCGCACGTTCACGCGCACCGCAACCTGGGCCGCGGCTGCGCGTGCCGGGGCGGCTGCGCCGCGTTCGGCGGGCGGCGGTTGCGTGGGCTGCTGCCGCGGCCCGGGGGTGGACGCCGCGGCCGGCGGCGCGTGCGGGATCGGCTGCTCGGTCGACGGCGCAACCGGTTCGGCCG
>DATLGW010000369.1:0-1744 GCA_035540315.1 Burkholderiaceae bacterium
GGTGCAGCGGATCGAGCGCGGCGTCGTTTACGCGATCCAGGCTCGCCGCGGGCTGCTCGGTGGCGCGCATTCGCTGTCGCCGCAGCAGCTCGAGCGGGTCGCCGCGCTGCTGCACGACCGGATGACCGAATCGGTCGTCGCAGCCGACGTCGATCCGGCGTCGCTGTTCGCGCCGCTTCCCGGCAAGCCGATGCAGCGGATCGCGGTCGGCGCGCGCGGCCGCGCCGCGCTCGAGCAGGCGAACGCCGAGCTCGGGCTGGCGCTGTCGGACGACGAGATCGACTATCTGCTGGCGGCGTTCGTCGCTGCGCGCCGCGATCCGACCGACGTCGAGCTGATGATGTTCGCGCAAGCGAACTCCGAGCACTGCCGGCACAAGATCTTCAACGCGTCGTGGACTGTCGACGGACAGGCTCAGCCCAAATCGCTGTTCGCGATGATCCGCGACACGCATGCGGCGCACCCCGCCGGCACCGTGGTCGCGTATGCCGACAACGCGGCGGTGCTCGAGGGCGCACCCGGCGCGCGGGCGATTCCGGGCGCCGAAGACGCTCGGTACCGCTGGGTCGAGTCGCGGCTGCACACGTTGCTGAAGGTCGAGACCCACAACCATCCGACCGCGATCTCGCCGTTCCCGGGCGCAGCGACCGGCTCGGGCGGGGAAATCCGCGACGAGGGCGCGACCGGCCGCGGCGCGAAGCCGCGTTACGGGCTGACGGGATTCACGGTATCGCATCTGCGGATTCCCGGCGACGAGCAACCGTGGGAGCAGGGGGGCCCGGGCGTGCCGTCGCGGATCGCGACGCCGCTGCAGATCATCATCGATGCGCCGGTCGGCGGCGCGTCGTTCAACAACGAGTTCGGCCGGCCGAACCTGCTGGGATACTTCCGCACCTACGAGCAGCGCGTCGGCGACACCGTGCGCGGCTATCACAAGCCGATCATGATCGCCGGCGGCGTCGGCACGATCGACGACGCGCACACGCACAAGCTCGATCTGCCGCCGGGCAGCCTGCTGATCCAGCTCGGCGGCCCGGGCATGCGGATCGGCCTGGGCGGCGGCGCGGCCTCCAGCATGGGCGCGGGCAGCAACACCGCCGAGCTCGATTTCGATTCGGTGCAGCGGGGCAATGCGGAAATGCAGCGGCGCGCGCAGGAAGTGCTCGATCGCTGCTGGGGCCTGGGCGCGGACAATCCGATCCGTTCGATCCACGACGTCGGCGCCGGCGGGCTGTCGAACGCGCTGCCCGAGCTCGTGCACGGCGCTGGCCGCGGCGGCCGCATCGAGTTGGCGCGGATCCCGGTCGAGGAGTCGGGGATGTCGCCGGCGGAAATCTGGTGCAACGAGGCGCAGGAGCGCTACGTGCTCGCGATCGCCGCGGAGTCGCTGCCGCGCCTGGATGCGATCTGCCGCCGCGAGCGGTGTTTTTATGCAGTCGTCGGCACCGTCACCGACGACGGGCAGCTGGTCGTGCAGGGGGGCGGCGACGAGCGGCCCGTCGACATGCCGCTCGACGTGCTGCTGGGCAAGCCGCCGCGGATGCATCGCGACGCCCGGCGCGCGCCGCGATCGCTGCCGCCGCTGGAGCTCGCCGGACTGGCGCTGCCGGAGCTCGCCGCGCGCGTGCTGCGGCTGCCGGCGGTCGCCAGCAAGTCGTTTCTGATCACGATCGGCGATCGCACGGTCGGCGGGCTGTGTTGCCGCGATCCGATGGTCGGTCCGTGGCAGGTTCCGGTGGCCGAC
>DATLGW010000370.1:0-10382 GCA_035540315.1 Burkholderiaceae bacterium
GAGCGTGATGCCGCGCGCGAGGAACGCGCCGAACGACTGGCCGGCGGTGCCGTTGAACTGCACGTGGATCGTGTCGTCGGGCAGTCCCGCGTGCGTGTACCTCTTCGCGACCGCGCCCGACAGCATCGTGCCGACCGTGCGGTTCACGTTGCGGATCGGCAGGATGAAGCTGACCTTCTCGCCGCGCTCGAGCGCCGGACGCGACTTCTCGATCAGCTGGTGATCGAGCGCGCGATCCAGCCCGTGATCCTGCGGCTCGACCGCATAACGCGCGACCGACGCCGGCATCGGCGGCGAATAGAAGATCCGGCTGAAATCGAGCCCGCGCGCCTTCCAGTGCGAGATCCCCGGGCGCGTGTCGAGCAGGTGCGTGGCGCCGATCAGCTCGTCGAACTTGCGGATGCCGAGCTGCGCCATGATGGCGCGCGCCTCTTCGGCCACGAAGAAGAAGTAGTTGACGACGTGCTCGGGCTTGCCCTCGAAACGCTTGCGCAGCACCGGGTCCTGCGTGGCCACGCCGACCGGGCAGGTGTTCAGATGGCACTTGCGCATCATGATGCAGCCTTCGACGACCAGCGGCGCGGTCGCGAAGCCGAACTCGTCGGCGCCCAGGATCGCGCCGATCACGACGTCGCGGCCGGTCTTCATCTGGCCGTCGGCCTGGATCCGGACGCGACCGCGCAGCCGGTTCAGCACCAGCGTCTGCTGGGTCTCGGCCAGCCCCAGCTCCCACGGCGTGCCGGCATGCTTGATCGACGACCACGGGCTCGCGCCGGTGCCGCCGTCGTGCCCGGCAATCGTGATGTGGTCGGCCTTGGCCTTCGCGACGCCGGCGGCGACGGTCCCCACGCCCACCTCGGACACCAGCTTGACCGAGATTGACGCGGCCGGATTGCAGTTCTTCAGGTCGTGGATCAGCTGCGCCAGATCCTCGATCGAATAGATGTCGTGATGCGGCGGCGGCGAGATCAGCCCCACCCCCGGCACCGAGAACCGCAGCCGCGCAATGTACTCCGACACCTTGTGGCCCGGCAGCTGGCCGCCTTCGCCGGGCTTGGCGCCCTGCGCCATCTTGATCTGGATCTGATCGGCGCTGGCCAGGTACTCCGCCGTCACGCCGAAGCGGCCCGATGCGACCTGCTTGATCCGCGAGCGCAGCGAGTCGCCGTCCTGCAACGGGACGTCGGCGACGACGTTGTCGGCGCCGAGCAGCGACGCCATCGTGTCGCCGGCCTTGACCGCGATTCCGCGCAGCTCGTTCTGGTAGCGCCGCTCGTCCTCGCCGCCTTCGCCGGTATTGGACTTGCCGCCGATGCGGTTCATCGCGATCGCGAGCACCGCGTGCGCCTCGGTCGAGATCGATCCGAGCGACATCGCGCCGGTCGAGAAGCGCTTGACGATCTCGGTCGCCGGCTCGACTTCGTCGATCGGGATCGCGCGGGCCGGATCGACCCGGAACTCGAACAGCCCGCGCAGCGTCATGTGACGGCGCGTCTGGTCGTTGACGATCTGCGCGTATTCCTTGTAGGTCTGGAAGCTCCCGGCGCGCGACGCATGCTGCAGCTTCGCGATCGCATCGGGCGTCCACATGTGGTCCTCGCCGCGGGTGCGGTACGCGTATTCGCCGCCGGGCTCGAGCATCGTCGCCAGCAGCGGGTCGGCGCCGAACGCGGCGCGGTGCATCCGCAGCGCCTCCTCGGCGATCTCGAAGATGCCGATGCCCTCGATGTTCGACGCGGTGCCGGTGAAGTAGCGGTCGACGACGTCGCGGTTCAGCCCGACCGCCTCGAAGATCTGCGCGCCGGTGTACGACATGTAGGTCGAGATGCCCATCTTGGACATCACTTTCTGCAGGCCCTTGCCGATCGCCTTCACGTAGTTCTTGATCGCCTTGTCGGGCGACAGCTCGCCGCCGAGGCCCGAATGCGTCGCCGCGATCGTCTCCAGCGCAAGGTACGGATGGATCGCCTCGGCGCCGTAGCCGGCGAGCAGCGAGAAGTGATGGACTTCGCGCGCCGAACCGGTCTCGACGACCAGGCCGGTGCTGGTGCGCAGCCCCTTGTCGATCAGGTGCTGGTGGATCGCCGACATCGCCAGCAGCGCCGGGATCGGGGCGCGGCCGCGGTCGATGTGGCGGTCGGTGACGATCAGGATGTTGTAGCCGCTCTTGACGGCGTCCACCGCCGAGGCGCACAGCGACGCGATCTGCGCCTCGATGCCTTCCTTGCCCCAGGCGACCGGATAGCAGATGTCGAGCTCGTACGAGCGGAACTTGCCGTCGGTGTACCGCTCGATGTGGCGCAGCTTCGCCATGTCCTCGGGCAGCAGCACCGGCTGGCTGACCTCCAGCCGCAGCGGCGGGTTGATGTTGTTGATGTCGAGCAGGTTCGGCTTCGGACCGATGAACGACACCAGCGACATCACCAGCTGCTCGCGGATCGGGTCGATCGGCGGGTTCGTCACCTGCGCGAACAGCTGCTTGAAATACTGGTACAGCGGCTTGTTCTTGTCCGACAGCACGGCCAGCGGCGAGTCGTTGCCCATCGACCCGACCGCTTCCTCGCCGTCGTGCGCCATCGGCGCGAGCAGGAACTTCAGGTCCTCCTGCGTGTAGCCGAACGCCTGCTGGCGATCGAGCAGCGCCTCCCGCGGCTCGTCGGTCGCGGGCAGCCCGCCCGCCGCATCGACCGAAACCTCGTCGAGCTTCATGCGGATGCGCTCGATCCACTGCCGGTACGGACGGCTGGCCGACAGCTGGTCCTTCAGCTCGTCGTCGTCGATGATCCGGCCCTGTTCGAGGTCGATCAGGAACATCTTGCCCGGCTGCAGCCGCCACTTCTTCGCGATCTTCGACTCCGGGATCTCGGGCAGCACGCCTGCCTCGGACGCCATCACGACCAGATCGTCCTCGGTGACGATGTAGCGGGCCGGACGCAGCCCGTTGCGATCGAGCGTCGCGCCGATCTGGCGGCCGTCGGTGAATGCGATCGCGGCCGGCCCGTCCCAGGGCTCCATCATCGCCGCGTGATACTCGTAGAACGCGCGCCGGTTCTCGTCCATCAGCGTGTGCTGCTCCCACGCCTCCGGAATCATCATCATGATCGCGTGCGCCAGCGGATAGCCGGCCATCACCAGCAGCTCGAGGCAGTTGTCGAAGCACGCGGTGTCGGACTGGCCGCGATAGATCAGCGGCCACAGCTTCTTCAGGTCATCGCCGAGCACCGCCGACGACATCACGCCCTCGCGGGCGCGCATCCAGTTGTAGTTGCCCTTGACGGTGTTGATCTCGCCGTTGTGCGCGAGCATCCGGTACGGATGCGCGAGCGCCCACGCCGGGAACGTGTTGGTCGAGAACCGCTGGTGCACCAGCGCCAGCGCCGACACCACCCGGGGATTCTGCAAGTCCTTGTAATAGCGGCCGACCTGGTTCGCCAGCAGCAGGCCCTTGTAGACGACGGTGCGGGTCGACATCGACGGCACGAAATATTCCTTGCCGTGCTTCAGATTCAGACCCTGGATCGCGTGGCTGGCGGTCTTGCGGATCACGTACAGCTTGCGCTCGAGCGCGTCCGGAACCATCACGTCGCGGCCGCGGCCGATGAAGATCTGCCGGATCACCGGCTCGCTCTCCTTCACCAGCGGCGACATTTCCATGTCCGACTCGACCGGCACGTCGCGCCAGCCGAGCACCCGCTGGCCCTCGGCGCGGACCGTGCGCTCGAGCTCCTGCTCGCACGCGAGCCGCGACGCATGCTCCTTGGGCAGGAAGATCATGCCGACGCCATACTCGCCGGCGCGCGGCAGCGCGACCCCCTGCTTGGCCATCTCCTCTTTGTAGTGGTCGTGCGGGATCTGGATCATGATTCCGGCGCCGTCGCCGAACAGTTCGTCGGCGCCGGTCGCGCCGCGATGGTTCAGGTTCAGCAGGATCTGCAGACCCTTTTCGATGATGTCGTGGCTTTTCTGACCCTTGATGTGCGCGACGAAGCCGACGCCGCAGGCGTCGTGTTCGTGGGCGGGGTCGTACATTCCTTGGGCGTGCGGCAGCGACATGGCCGGGCTCCGTTGCGGCGAACCCACAGCATAGTGCAGTGCAGCAGTCGGATCAAGCAAAGAAATCGGGGTCAGATCACCATTTATCGCCGGCAACTCTCGAGCACTCTAAAAATTGGGGACACATCTTCGGTAGTGTGAAACGGGAAGCAAATGCGACTTGTGAGCGCCCACTATTCAGCGTCGGCACGCAGTCGTCCGGCGCGGCGGGGGCGGCCGACCGGGCGGGTCATCAGCCGCAGCCCGCGGGTCGCCTCCAGCTCGCGCTGGAACGCCTCGCTGGCGATCGGCCGTCCGGCGAACGAACGGCGAGCGAGCCATTCGGTCTCCTCGGCGTCGGGTCCCTCGTCGAACAGCCGCCGGTAGGCGCTCTCGCGGTCGAACGGCGTGTTGCCGAGCGCCCAGAAGCTCGGATGCGGGCGCACCAGCGGGTCGACCGCCAGCCCGAGATAGTGCCGGTGGCTCGACCACGGATACGCGCCCGGAACCGGGGCCAGGCCGGCGCGCACCGGCGCCAGCTCGATGTGGCGCTGGCAAGCGAGCAGGTAGCGCTGCGGCTCGACCAGCGCCGAGCGGTACCGCCCTTCCCACAGCGTGCCGCGCCGGTCGTGGCGGCGGTTGAACTCGCGCACGTAGCTGCGGCCGAGCGCCTGGACCGTCTCGGCCATCCCGGTGTCGGTCGCGGCAGTCGCCAGCAGCTGCACCTGCGCCGGCAGCAGCGCATACGCATGCACCGACAACTTGTGGCGCGCGACGGCCTGCTGCAACCGCTCGATGAACAGACGCCGGTCGGCATCGTCGGCGAAGACCCGCTCCCGGTTGTGCCCGAGCAGTGTCACCAGGTACGGCAAGCCGGCGATCGCCTGTCGCGCGCTGCGCGCCATCGCAGGAACTCGCCCGCCCTGCGCTCAGCGGTCGTCGACCACGAACAGCCGCCGGTATTCCTTGATCGCGTAGCGGTCGGTCATGCCGGCGATGTAGTCGGCGATCGCGCGCGGCGCGTCGGCCTGCGCGCGCCGCTGATGGTCCTCGGGCAGCAACCGCACGTCGTCGATGAACGCCGCGAACAGCTCGGTCACGATCCGGCGCGCCTTGCTCGTCATCCGCACCACGCGACTGTGCCGATACAGATTCGCGAACAGGAAGCGCTTGACCTGCTGCGCCTGCTCGGCCGCAGGCTCGGAGAACGCGATCAGCGGCTCGCTGCGCTCGCGCACTGCGTCGGCCGAGCCCGGCGCGGCAGCGCCGATCCGCCGCCGGCTCTCGTCGACCAGGTCCATGACCAGCTCGTTGATCATCCGGCGCACGGTCTCGGTGACGAGCCGGCGTTCGGACAGATCGCGATGCTGCGCCTGCACCGCATCGGCATGCCTGCGGAACAGCTCGAGCTCGCGCAGCGGCTCGACCCGCAGCAGCCCCGATCGCACCCCGTCGTCGACGTCGTGGTTGATGTATGCGATCTCGTCGGCGACGTTCGCCAGCTGCGCCTCGAGCGACGGCTGGCGCCGCCGCAGGAACCGCTCGCCCAGCTCGCCCAGGAGCCTGGCGTTCTGCGCCGAGCAGTGCTTGAGGATTCCCTCGCGGGTCTCGAAGCACAGGTTCAGCCCGTCGAAGCCGCCGTAGCGCTCCTCGAGCTCGTCGACCACCCGCAGCGACTGCAGGTTGTGCTCGAAGCCGCCGTAGCGCTCCATGCACTCGTTCAGCGCATCCTGCCCCGCATGGCCGAACGGCGTGTGGCCGAGATCGTGCGCCAGCGACACCGCCTCGGTCAGGTCCTCGTTCAGCTGCAGGCAGCGGGCGACGGTGCGCGCAATCTGCGCAACCTCGATCGAATGCGTGAGCCGCGTGCGGAACAGGTCGCCTTCGTGGTTGACGAACACCTGCGTCTTGTACTCGAGCCGGCGAAATGCGCTCGCGTGGATGATGCGGTCGCGGTCGCGCTGGAACTCGCTGCGTCCCTGCGGCGGCGGCTCGGCATGCCGGCGGCCGCGGCTGCGCTGCGGGTCGGATGCGTACGGCGCGAGCGGCTGCATCACGCGGCCGTGCAGGCGCCGATCGCGTCGCGCAGCGCCGCCTCGGGCACGCGCTGCACGCGAGCGGCGCCCAGCCGCTCGAGCAGCACGAACTTCGGCGTACCCTGCTCGGCCTTCTTGTCGCCCGCCATCAGCGCGAGCCAGCGCTCGTAAGGCCACGCCGGCGGCACGGTCGGCAGCCCGGCGGCGCGGATCGCGCTGCGCAGCCGCTCGAGGCTCGCCGCATCGAGCGGCCCCGTCCGCCGCGACAGTTCGCCCGCCATCACCATGCCGGCGCCGACCGCCTCGCCGTGCAGCCACTGCCCGTAGCCGACTCCGGTCTCGATCGCATGCCCGAACGTGTGCCCGAAATTCAGGATCGCCCGCCGACCCGACTCGCGCTCGTCGGACGACACCACGTCGGCCTTGATCCGGCACGATCCCCACACCGCGTCGGCCAGCGCCTGCGGATCGCGGCCGAGCAGCCGCGGCAGCGCATCGATCACCTGGTCCAGGTAGCCGGGATCGGCGATCGCGCCGTGCTTGATCACTTCGGCCAGTCCGGCCGCAAGCTCCCGATCCGGCAGCGATCGCAACGCGCCGACGTCGGACACGACCAGCCGCGGCTGGTGGAACGCGCCGATCATGTTCTTGCCCAGCGGGTGGTTGATCGCGGTCTTGCCGCCGACCGACGAATCGACCTGCGCCAGCAGCGTCGTGGGCACCTGCACGAAATCGACGCCGCGCTGGTAGGTCGCTGCCGCGAACCCGACCAGATCGCCGATCACGCCGCCGCCGAGCGCGATGAGCAGGCTGCGCCGATCGAACCGCGCGCCCAGCAGCGCATCGAAGATGCGGTTCAGCGTCTGCCAGTCCTTGCTCGATTCGCCGGGCGGCAGCACGATCGGCAGCACGGTCGCCGCCACGCGCTCGAGCGACCGCTGCAGCGCGGGCGCATACAGCGGCGCGACGCTGGCATCGGTGACGACCGCGACCATCCGGTCGGCCGCGAGCGCGCGCAGCGCATCGCAGTCGCCGATCAGGTCGGCGCCGATCAGGATCGGGTAGCTGCGCTCTGCCAGCGCAACCGTCAACTCGCGCATTCAGGCGGTGCCGGCCGGGGGAAGCCGATCGGTGGCGGGTGGAAGCCTGTCGATTATAGTGCGCACCACCGAATCGACCGGCTGGCGACCGGTGTCGACGATCAGCGCGGCGACTTCCCGGTACAGCGGATCGCGTTCGGCGAGCAGCTGCTCGATCCGCTGCCGCGGGTTCGCGGTCTGCAGCAGCGGCCGGTGCCGGTCGCGGCGCAGCCGGTTCCACAGGTCCGGCAGGCTGGCGCGAAGGTAGATCACGGTGCCGCGGCTGCCGAGCGCTGCGCGGTTCGCCGGATCGAGCACCGCGCCGCCGCCGGTGGCCAGCACCAGCCGCTCGCGCTGCGTGAGCTCGTCGATGATCGCGGCCTCGCGCCGGCGAAAACCCGCTTCGCCCTCGAGCTCGAAGATCGTCGGGATCCCCACGCCCAAGCGCGCCTCCAGTTCGCGGTCGGCGTCGATGAATTCCCAGCCGAGCCAGCGCGCCAGCCGCTTGCCGATCGTCGTCTTGCCGGCGCCCATCATGCCGACCAGAAAAATGGCGCGAGTCATCGCGCCATTTTGCTGCGGCTGCGGGTCGGCAACTAGTTCTTGTCGGTGCAGACGCTGGCGATGCCGAACGGGCTCGGCAGGCCCGGCGGCGCCACCGTCTCGCTGCTGAGGTCCGACGCGAGCATCGGCAGCCAGAAGTCGGTTTCGGTCGCACCCTCGGTGCCGGCAACGACGGTGGCGGTCACCTCGAGCCGTACCTCGGCCCAGCGAGAAAACCAGCGCGGATACGTGATCTTCATTTCCGCGAATCCCGACGCGCTCGTCTTGGCATTCGCAGACGTCACCTCGACGACCGCGACGTGGCCCGGCGTCAGCATCTGGTCGAGGTTGACGTCCTCGCCCGGGTCCAGCTGCGAGTTCTGGTTCGTGTCCTCGCTGTCGCACACGGCGTTGACGATCTGCTGCCAGCTCGTGCCCCCCCAGTTCCATGTGCCCTTCGCATAGCGCAGCGGCAGCAGGCTCGCCATCACCGTCACGTCGGCAACCGGGTTGCCGCTCGAATCGGTGACCAGCGCGGTGAACGGCACCGAGTTCTTCGTCAGATCGACCTTCTCGATCTCGTTGCCGGTTCCGATCCGCACGTACAGCTCGCGCTTCGATACCGTCAGCGCCGCGGTGTCGACGATTGCCGTGCCGTCGACCGTCGCGCGGATCTGCACCGCGCCGTTGCCGGTCGGGTTCGGTCCGGCGATGAACGCCGCGGTTGCGGTACCGGAGCTGTCGGTGATCGCATACCCGGGCTCGATCCGACCGTTGCTCGGATCGGCGACCTGCGAGAAGTTGACCCGCTTGCCCTTGACGGGGTTGTCGGCCGCGTCGCGAACGACCGCGATCAGCTGGCTCGAGCTCGAGCTCGAGCCGCCGAGGTTGGTGCCGATGATCGCTGGACTGGGCTGCAACTTGACCTTGTCGGGCGTCGTCGACACGAAATCGAATCGGGTCGTCGCGGTGACGGTCGAGCCGGCCGAAGCGGTCACGTCGGTCTGTCCCGCGGTCGTCGACGTGATCGTGAACGTCGCCTCGCCGGCGGAGTTCAACGTGACCGTCTGGGTCGACAGATTGCCTCGGGTGGCCGTCAGCGTCAGCTGCGCACCCTGCTGCGGCACCCCGTTTTGCAGGAACCGGACCGTCAGCGCCTGCGGCGTGTTCACCAGCACGTCCGACGGCGTTGTCACGAACGAGAGCTGAGTGCCGGAGACTGTGACCGCCGCGCTTGCGCTCGCGCCGACCGCCGTCACCGACAACGTATCGGTGCCGGCCTGGGTCCCGGTGACCGTCAGCCGCAGCTGTCCCTGCGCATCGGTGACGCCGCTGCCGGCGTTGATCGAGTTGCCGCGCGACGACGTGACGGCCACCGCCTTGCCTGTGATCGGATTGCCGCCCGAATCGCGCACCGTGACCAGGTATTCGGCCGACGAACCGAAACCCAGCGTGCCGGGGCCGACGACGTTGACCGTCGAGCCGACCACCGCGATGCTGTCGGTGATCTGCACGCCGCCGGCGCTCACGGTGATCGGGATCACGCGGTTGCGCGGATCCGAGATCGAGATGTTCGCGGTCGCCGCGCCGGCGCCGTCGGTCTTCGACGACACGATCTCGATCAGCGTGCCGGTGTCGGTGGTGCTGTACGACACCGTCTGGCCCTTGAGTCCGACGTTGCCGCCGTTCTTGACGACTGCGGTCAGCGTGACTTTGGTGCGCCCGTCCGACGGCACCGTGGGCACGCTCTTCAGCACCTGGATCGAAGACGCGTCGGAGCTGCCGGCATCGGTCCCGGCGGCCGCACCGCCGGCGCCTGCGCCGCTGCCGCCGCAACCGGCGAGCTGCACGGCGGCAGCCAGCGCCGCCGCCCCCAGCAGCATCCGCCGCCATCGAAGATTTCGAATCGACTCGAACATGATCAGCGCACCTACGAGAGAGTCTTCAGCGGGACAGCGTGGCGTCGTTCACCACGCGCGGCGTCAGGAACACCAGCAGTTCGGTGCGGTCGTTGGTCCGGGTCGTGTTCTTGAACGCGTGCCCGAGCACCGGCAGATCGCCGAGCAGCGGCACCTTGTTCACCCGATTGCGCTCGAACTGCTCGTAGATGCCGCCGATCACGACCGTGCCGCCGTTCTCGACCAGCACCTGCGTCTTCACATGCCGGGTGTCGATCGCGAAGCCGGCCGGCGTCAGCTGGCCGACCGCGTCGCGATTGATGTCGACGTCCAGGATCACGTTGCCCTCGGGCGTGATGTGCGGAACGACCTCGAGCTTCAGGTTCGCCTTGCGAAACGAGATCGCGGTCGCGCCGCTGGAGGTGGCCTGCTGGTAAGGCAGCTCGGTGCCCTGCTCGATGATCGCGCGCCCCTGATCGGCGGTCAGCACGCGCGGGCTCGAGATGACCTTGCCGCGCTGGTCGGCTTCCAGCGCCGAGATCTCCAGGTTCAGGAATCGCGTCAGTCGCGAATTGAACAGGCTGATCGCGAACGACGCCGGATCGGCGCCGGTAATTCCCGCGGCCGGCAGGTTGACGAAGTTGGTGTTCGCCAGCGGCGTCAGCCGCCCCAGGCCGACGGCGTTGACGCCCGACAGATCGGTGCCGCGCTGCGACGACAGATCGGCCACGCCGCTCAGGTTGCCCGAGATCGTGCCGAAGCCGGCGCCGCCCAGCCGCGTGCCGGCCCCGTAC
>DATLGW010000371.1:0-2965 GCA_035540315.1 Burkholderiaceae bacterium
CCGGCGACGCCGCCGGTCTGGCCGGTATTGTTCAGATGCCATTGCTGCGGCAGCAGCGGATCGGCTCCGCTCGCCGGCGCGGCATCGGGCAGCGTGTACTGCAGCGCGCAGCCCTGCTGGTTCCCGGCCGGCAGGCCGGAGCCCGGCGGCGCAGGCGCCGGCGCATCCGACCCTCCGCCGCCGCAACCCGCGAGGCCGGTGGTGATGAGGGCGGCCAGCAACAGCGAGCGGGTCGAGGTCGGCGCGGCGGCGTTCGAGGGTATCAATGTTGGTGTTGTTCAGTTCCTGCCAGCGCGCAAGTCTAGCGCACCCGCCGCTCGCCCCCGGCCGGCCCGCCGCGTGCGGCGCGGCGCCGCAGCGATCCCGGCGGTCGCGGCGCAGCTCACAACGAGTCCAGCGAGCGGCGCAGATCGGCGATCAGGTCGTCCGGATGCTCGAGGCCGACCGACAGCCGGACGAGGTTCGGCTCGATGCCCGCGCTCGCCAGCTGCGCGTCGTCCAGCGTGCCGCTCCACATCGACGCGGCGTGCACGATCAACGATTCGACGCCGCCGAGCGACACCGCATGCCGCGCCAGCTGCAGACCCGCGACGAAGCGGGCGGTGCCTGCGCGATCGGCGCGCAGCCGCATCGCGATCACGCCGCCGCCGCCGCGCATCTGCCGGCGCGCCAGCTCGTGCTGCGGATGATCGGCCAAGCCCGGATACGCGACCGATTCGACGGCGGGATGCCGCTGCAGCGCCAGCGCGACCGCGGCCGCGCTGGCGTTGATCCGCTCGATCCGCACCGACAGCGTGCGCAGTCCCCGCAGCAGCAGCCAGGCGTCCATCGGCGACAGCGTCGGGCCGAGCACGATCTGCGTGTCCCAGATGCGCTCGATCATCGCCGCGCTGCCGACGACGACGCCGGCGGTCAGATCGTGATGCCCGCCGAGATACTTGGTCGCGCTGTGAACGACGACGTCGGCGCCGAGCGCGATCGGATTCTGGTTCAGCGGAGTCGCGAACGTGTTGTCGACGACCGCGATCGCGCCGGCGTCGTGCGCCAGCGCGCAGACCGCGGCGAGGTCGGTCAGCTCGCAGTTCGGGTTGGTCGGCGATTCGAGCACGGCGACGGCGGCCGGCTGCGACAGCGCCGCGCGCCATTGCTCGAGCCGCGTCTGATCGACCAGCTCGGTGGTCACGCCGAATCGCGCGAGCACGTCGGCCAGCAATCGCGTCGTTCCCATGTAGTGGTTGCGCTGCGCGACGACGCGGTCGCCGCTGCGGGTCAGCGCGAGCAGCGTGCTGGCGATTGCGCCCATGCCGCTGGCGGCGACCAGGCCGGCTTCGGCGCCTTCGAGCTCGGCGACGATCGTCGCGACGCGGCGGTGCAGCGGGTTGCCGTAGCGCGTGTAATAGCGTGCAGGCAGCGGCTCGCCGGCCAGCTGCGCGAACTGCTCCGCAGAGTCGGCCGCGAACGTCGCCGAATACGCGATCGGCGGCGAAATCGCCGAGTCGTCGCCGGGCCGCTGATCGGCGTGAAGCAGGCGCGTGTCGGGGTGCGTCATCGGGTCCGTCATCGAATCCGGATGTTAGCCGCTGCGCGATGTTGAGGGTACAATCGCCGCTCCAGATTCGCTGCCGAAGGCCGCAGCCAGGGCGGCTTCCGGCGTTCCGAGGGCGCACACCCCCGCATCACGTACTGAGGGAATCAATGAACAAGAGCGAGCTGATCGACACCATTTCCGCGGAGGCGGACATCAGCAAGGCCGCAGCAGACCGTGCGTTGAACTCGATGATTGCGGCGGTCACCCGAGCGGTCACGCGGGGGGATCGCGTCACTCTGGTGGGATTCGGAACGTTCTACTCGAGCAAGCGCGCCGCGCGCGCGGGCAAGAACCCGCGGACCGGCGAAAAGATCAAGATCGCCGCGGCGACCGTGCCGAAATTCTCGGCGGGCGCGGCATTCAAGGAATCGGTCAACCGCAAGCGCGCGAAGTAGCGCGCGCCGGCCACACCCACGCGGCGCGCAGCGCCGCGGGCTACGAGCGTCATCAGGTCTGCGCCTGGCCGCCGCGCAGGTGCCAGGCGCGCAGCCGCGTCATCGCCTCGATGCCGTAGCGCGACAGCGTCACGCCGACGCCGGAGTCCCCCCAGCCGGTCCACGGCAGCCGCGGGCTGACGCGGTCGCAGCAGTTCCAGTAACTCGAACCGCTGCGAACGCGCGCGAGCACACGGCGTGCCCGCATCGGATCGGGCGTATAGACGCCGGCGGTCAGCCCGTAGCGGGTGTCGTTCATCCGCTCGATCGCCTCGTCGTCTGCCGCCACCGGCTGGATGCCGATCACCGGCCCGAAGCTCTCGTCGCGCATGATCTGCATCGAATGATCGACGCCGGTCAGCACTGCCGGCTCGAACCAGTGGCCCGGGCCCGGCAACCGCCGCCCGCCGCATTCGACGCGGGTGCCGCGCGACACCGCATCCTCGATCTGCGATTCGAGCACGCCGAGCTGCGCTTCGCGCGCCAGCGGCCCGATGTAGGTCGACTCGTCCAGCGGATCGCCGATCCTGAACTCGCGCACGGCGGCGACGAACGCAGCGACGAACGCGTCGTGCACGCGCCGGTGCACGTAGATCCGCTCGACCGAGCAGCAGCTCTGGCCGGTGTTGTACATCGCGCCGTCGGCGAGGGAAGCCGCGGCTGCGGCGACGTCGGCGTCGTCGCACACGTACACCGGGTCCTTGCCGCCGAGCTCGAGCTGCAGCCGCGTCAGCCGCGGCGCGACCGCAGCGGCGATACGCTGCCCGGTCGAAAACGAACCGGTGAAGAACACGCCGTCCAGCGGCTGCTCGAGCAACGCGGCGCCGGCCGCGCCGTCGCCGCGCACCAGCTGGAACACGCCGGGCGGCACGCCGCTGTCGTGCAGCAGCCGCGCGATCTCGGCTCCGGTCAGCAGCGCATGTTCCGACGGCTTGTACAGCAC
>DATLGW010000372.1:0-3381 GCA_035540315.1 Burkholderiaceae bacterium
GCCGCTGGCGCACCTCCTGCGTCTGCGTCGCCTCGCGCAGCGCGGTCACCCACTCGTCGACGATCGGCTTCGGCGTGCCCGCCGGCAGATAGCAGCCGATCCAGCTGTCGAGGTCGAAGCCCTTGAAGCCCTGCTCGGTGAACGTCGGCACGTCGGGCATCACCGAGACGCGCTTGGAGCCGGTGATGCCGAGCACCTTCATCTTGCCGCCCTGCACGTGCCCGCGCGCAGTCGCCGGATTCGCCCATGCGAAATCGAGCACGCCGCCGAACATGTCGGCATGCGCCGGCGCCTCGGCCTTGTAAGCGACGTGTTCCAGGTTCGTGCCGGTCTGGCGCTTCAGCAGCTCGCAGAACAGGTGTGCGGTCGAGCCGTTGCCCCAGGTTCCGTAGGTCATTCTCGGCCGCTGCTTCGCGTGCGCGACGAACTCGCGAACGTTCGAGTACGGATCGTTCGCGCGCGCGACCATCATCGGACCGCCGGTCGCCAGCTGCGACAGCGGCTCGAAGTCCTTGACCGGGTCGTACTGCAGCTTCGGCTGCAGGATCGCGTGGTTGATGTGCGTCAGCGACAGCGTCATCAGCATCGTGTTGCCGTCGGCCGGCGCGCGCGCGACCCAGTTCGCGGCGATCATTCCGGCCGCGCCGGGCTTGGCCTCGATGATGATCGACGACTGCGGCCAGCGCTGCTGAAGCTTCTCGGCGTAAACGCGCGCGGTGATGTCGATCGGCCCGCCCGAGGTGCCGAACGGAATGATCCGGATCACCTTGCCCGGAAAGGGCTGGGCCTGGCCCTGCGCGAATGCCGCAGCGGGCGCGCCGAGCGCGCCGGCACCGAGTGCCCCGAGGCCGGCGATCAGGCGGCGGCGGTTGCGATCGGTCGTCGTCATGGTCGTCTCCAGTCAACGTATGATTCGTGCGGCACTGCGGCTCGCGGCGGCAGGCCGGAAGCGACCGGAATCGTAGCACTCCGCATGCGGCCCGGGCCGACCCGCGCACCGCGTGCATGCGCGAAGGAGCGATCGATGAAACCGCTGCGCGACGTGCGCGTGCTGGACCTGACGAACGTGCTCGCAGGCCCGTTCTGCTGCCATCAGCTCGCGCACCTGGGCGCCGAGGTAATCAAGGTCGAGGCGCGCGGGACCGGCGATCTGGCGCGACAGCTCGGCGCGGACGCGGAACTGAACCGGCGCGGCTGCGGCGTGTCGTTTCTCGCGCAGAACGCAGGCAAGCGGTCGATCACGATCGACCTGAAGCATCCGCAGGGCCGCGAGGTGTTCCTGCGGCTTGCCGACACCGCGGCCGTCGTCGTCGAAAACTTCCGCCCCGGCGTGATGGACCGCCTCGGCCTTGGGCACGCGACGCTGGCCGAGCGCAACCCGCGGCTCGTCTACTGCGCGATCTCGGGATTCGGCCAGGACGGGCCGCTGCGCGACCTGCCCGCGTACGACCAGATCATCCAGGGGATGGCGGGCGTGATGAGCATCACCGGCGATGCGCAGTCCGCGCCGCTGCGGGTCGGCTATCCGGTGGCCGATACGATCGGCGGGATGACGGCCGCGTTCGCGATCGCCGCCGCGCTCGCCGATCCGAAGCGCGATCGGGGCTGCTTCATCGACGTGTCGATGCTCGAGTCTGTGATTGCGACGATGGGCTGGGTCGTGTCGAATTATCTGATCGCGGGACAGACGCCGGTGCCGATGGGCAACGAGAACTTCACCGCCAGCCCGTCGGGGACGTTTCGCACCGGGGACGGTTTGCTGAACATCGCGGCGAACAAGCAGGAACAGTTCGAGGCCGTCTGTCGCATCGTCGGCGAGCCGGGGCTTGCGGCCGATCCGCGCTTTGCGGACCGGCATGCGCGGCTGCAGCATCGCGCCGAGCTCAAGCGGCGGCTCGAGGCGGCGCTGCAGGCGCGCTCGGCGCACGAGTGGACGGGGCTGCTCAACGACGCGGGCGTACCCGCCGGGCCGGTTCACACGGTGCCGCAAGCGCTCGCGCAGCCGCAGATCCGGGCGCGGGAACTGGTCGCGACGTTCGGCGACGCGCCGGGCGTGGGCCGCGACGTGCAGGTGGTGCGGCCCGGATTCCGGATCGACGGCGAGCGCCCTCGCGTCGATTCGCCGCCGCCGGCGCTGGGCGAGCATACCGACGCGATCCTGACCGAGCTCGGCTACGATGCCGCGCAGATCGACGCGCTCAAAGCGCATCACGCCGTGTGAGGCGACCCGATGACCGACGCACCTCTGCCGCAGGAACCCGACCGCGCCCCGCAGGATTGGTGGCGCACTGCGTTGATCGACATGCACCCGGGATCGATCCGGTATCGCGGCTACGCGATCGAGGCGTTGATCGGGCGCATCGGCTTTGTAGAGATGATCTGGCTGATGACGCGCGGCGATTTGCCGTCGCGGCGCCAGGCCGACTTGCTGGAAGCGGCGCTGACGGCTGCCGTCGATCACGGGCCGCAGGCGCCGAGCATTGCGGTCGCCCGAATGGCCGCCACCTGCGGCGTCGGCCTGAACAACGCAATCGCATCGGCCGTCAACGTGCTCGGCGACGTTCATGGCGGAGCGGGCGAACGCGCGCTGCAGCTGTATCGAGCGATCGCCGCGCGCGTCGGTCGCGGCGAGGCGTTCGGCGCGGCGATCGCCGCCGGCGTCGACGACGAGACTGCGCAGTACGGTCGCTACGTCGCCGGGTTCGGTCACCGTTTCCACCCGATCGACCCGCGCGCGCCGCGCCTGCTCGAGCTGGTCGACGCCGCGGCGCGCGACGGCGCGGTCGCCGGCGAGCATGCGCGGATCGCTCGTGGCATCGAAAACGAGCTCGCTGCGCGGCGCGGCGGCCGCCGCGTGCCGATGAACATCGACGGAGCCACCGCAGTGATCTACGGCGAGCTCGGCTTCGATCCGCCGCTTGCGCGCGGGCTGTTCTGCCTGTCGCGCTCGGTCGGGATTCTCGCGCACGCGTGGGAACAGATGCAGCAGGGCGGACGCAACAAGGGTCCGCTGCCGCCGCAGTACCGGTGGCGCTACGATGGCGAGCCGCCGCGGCCGGTGCCGCCGCGGGATCCGCGGTGAGCGACGCGCCGCCTGCCAGCGCATTCGCGACTTGCGGCGCTGCCGAGCTCGCTGCCGCGTTGCGCCAGCGTCGCGTGTCGGCGCTCGAGCTGACCCGCGCCTACCTGGGCGCTTCGTCGACCATTACCTGTTTCCGTTCAACCTGCTCGGAAATCCGGCCGTGGTGCTGCCCGCGGGACTCGACGATCGCGGCTTGCCGGTTGCGGTGCAACTGGTCGGCGCGCTGGCAGGACGAGACACTGCTCGCGGTCGCACAGTCGGTCGACCGGGCCATCGACGGATATCGGGTGCCGTCCGGC
>DATLGW010000373.1:0-2524 GCA_035540315.1 Burkholderiaceae bacterium
GCGTGCCGTAGACGAGCACCCGCGGCCGCAGCACCCGGCGCCACACTGCCCGCCGGTCGAGCCGTTCGGTCAGCGCGCGTTCGGTCGCATGACGCACCAGCCCGCGCGGATAGCCCATCCGGTCCATCACCGTGTCGCAGACGTCCACGCATCCGCCGCAACTGATGCATTCGTACTGCAGCCCGTCGCGGATGTCGATGCCGGTGGGGCACACCTGGACGCACAGTCCGCAATCGACGCAATCGCCGAGCCCCAATGCGCGCGGATCGGCCTTGCGCGAGCGCGATCCGCGCGGATCGCCGCGGGCCGCGTCGAACGTGACGATCAGCGTGTCCTTGTCGAACATCGCGCTCTGGAACCGCGCGTACGGACACATGTACTTGCAGACCTGCTCGCGCATGAAGCCCGCGTTGCCCCAGGTCGTGAAGCCGTAGAACAGCATCCAGAACCACTGCCAGGGGCCGAGCGACAGCGCGAGCGCCTGCGGGCCGAGCTCGCGGATCGGCGTGAAGTAGCCGACGAACGTGAAGCCGGTCCACAGCGCGAGCGCCGCCCACAGCGCGTGCTTGGTCGCTTTCAGCCGCAGCTTGCGCGCGGACATCGGCGCAGCGTCGAGCGCCATCCGGTGATTGCGGTCGCCTTCGACGACACGTTCGATCCACATGAAGATCTCGGTGTACACCGTCTGCGGGCACGCGTAGCCGCACCACAATCGACCGGCGACGGCGGTGAAGAAGAACAGTGCCAGCGCCGCGATCACCAGCAGCCCGGCGAGGTAGACGAAGTCCTGCGGCCACAGCACGATGCCGAACAGATGGAACTTGCGGGCCGCCAGATCGAACAGCACTGCTTGCCGCCCGTTCCATTCGATCCACGGCAGGCCGTAGAAGATCAGTTGCGTGAGGATCACCGCGCTCCAGCGCAGCCGCGCGAACGTCCCCGCGACCGCTCGCGGGTAGATCTTGCGGTGCGCCTGATACATCGAGAACAGCCGGCCTTCGTCGGCGTCGGAGTCGGCGAGCGCGGCGTTCGCGCGCCCGGACCCGGGCCCGCCCGATGCAGGCTGCAGCGGCCGGCGGGCAGCGCCGGCGGCAGTCGAGCGGTCGTCGCTGGAGATCTCGGTCGTCACCGCTCGATGGGCGCCGTCGGCAGGACGAACGACGCCGGGCGGCGCGACAGCGACAGCACGTACGCAGTCAGCACCCGGATCTGATCGCCGGTCAGCTTATCGTCGTGTGCCGGCATCTGGTTGTTGAAGCCGGTGTTGATGGCCGCGATCACCGCGTGCAGGCCGCCGCCGTGCAGCCAGATCTTGTCGGTCAGGTTCGGTGCGCCCAGCGTCTGATTGCCTTCGCCGCGCGGGCCGTGGCAGGCCGCGCAGACAGAGAACTTGCCGCGCCCCAGTTCGGCCTTGACCGCATCGGTCGATGCGCCCGACAGCGACAGCACGTAGTGCGCGAGCCGCTCGACGTCGACCGACGAGCCGACCGCGGCGGCCATCGGCGGCATCACGCCGACGCGACCCTTGGCAATCGTCTGGTGCACCGATTCCGGCGAGCCGCCCCAGTTCCAGTCGGTGTCGGTCAGGTTCGGAAAGCCCTTGCTGCCCCGGCCGTCGGATGCGTGGCACTGCGCGCAATTGTTCATGAACAGCCGTTCGCCGATCGCGAGCGCGCGCGGATCGCCGACCAGCTCGCCGGCGTCGCGGCCGGCGAACGCGGCGTAGATCGGCTCGATCCGCGCGTTGAGCGCCGCGCGCTCGGCGTCGTAGCGCGACGCCTGGCTCCAGCCTGCGGCCCCCTGGAAGCTGCCCAGCCCCGGATAGACGATCAGGTAGCCGATCGAGAACACGATCGTCAGCACGAACAAGCCGACCCACCAGCGCGGCAGCGGGTTGTTCGCCTCGCGCAGGTCCTCGTCCCAGACGTGTCCGGTCGTGTTGTCCGGCGTCGGCGGCGGCTTCCTGCTGTTGGCCGCCAGCAGCCACAAGCAGGCGACGATCGACGCCAGCGTCGCGAGCGCGACGTACAGCGACCAGAATCCGTGCGTGAAGTCAGCCATCCGAGTTCCCGTCAGTCGTCCAGCGGCAGTTGCGCCGCCTCGTCGAAGCGGGCGCGGTTGCGCGGCCAGTAGGCCCAGGCCGCGATCGCGAGAAAGCACACCAGCGCCAGCAGCGCCAGCAGCCCCCGCAGCAGGTTCTGATCGAGCTCGTTCATCGAAGTGCGGTCCCAAGGCCCTGCAGGTACGCGATCAGCGCGTCCATCTCGGTCCTGCCGGCGACTGCCGCCGCAGCCTTACCGATCTCGTCGTCCGAATACGGCACTCCGAGGCGGCGCAATGCGCGCATGTGCCGCTCGATCTGAACACCATCGACTCTCGCGCGATCGAGCCACGGGTAGCCGGGCATGTTCGATTCGGGAACCAGATCGCGCGGGTTGATCAGGTGCAGCCGATGCCATTCGTCGTTGTAGCGGCCGCCCACGCGCGCCAGATCGGGCCCGGTGCGCTTGCTGCCCCACTGGAA
>DATLGW010000374.1:0-5662 GCA_035540315.1 Burkholderiaceae bacterium
GCGGGATCCGCTCGGCGCCGAGCTTGAGCAGCGGCGATTCGGCGCTGGGCTTGACGTCGCTCTGGCCGAACCCGCCGTAGTAGCGGGTCGACTCGACCGGTGCCGGCGGCTTGCCGTCCCACGGTTGCGGCAGATAGCCGAAATGCCCGAGCGCATCGATCTGCGTTCCCTGCGACGACGGCTGCGCGCCGGCCGCATAGTGCTCGTTGTTGAACGCATGCGCGGTTCCCGGCAGCACGACCGTGGCCGCGAACTGCTGCACGTACGGCCCCGAGAACGGCGACATCGGCATCGTGTTGCTGCGCACGTGCGAGACCTCGACGACGCGCGCCTGCGGCTGCGACAGGTGCCACGCGCAGCGCGCCCAGGTGCCGGGCCCGATCGCGTTCGCCATCCCGCGCTCGTCCCCGGCAGGCCACGGCGGCGACGGCGTGTTCTTCACCGACGCCTCGATCAGCGCCTGCGGCTCGGTCGCGGGCGCGAGGCCGGACCAGGCGATTGCGGCCAGAGCGGCGATCAGCCGCGAACGGCGCGCCGGGCCGTGGATCAGATAATGCGACATCGGGGCTCCCTCCGTGCGACACGCATCGGCTCGATGCAGACTGAAATCTACCGCGGCCGATACGCATTGACATCCCCGGGGGCGGCTCCTACAGTGCCGCAACAATCGCAATCGCCGCCTGGCGAGCCGCGCGGCGCCGGCACGCCGGCGTCGAGCGCCGACCAAAGACGATGATCCTCGCACCGATCCGCTCCCGCTGCGCAGCGGCGCAACGGCCGACGCCGGCCTGGCCGTGAGAGCCTGGGCTGCGCTGATGAACGGCTGCGGCGCGCTGGCCGCGCTGCTGGTCGGTGCCATGGTGGTGCTGGTCACCTGGGATGTCGCGATGCGCAACCTCGGCGGGCCGAACCTGCCGTGGATCGTCGAGGTCACGGAGTACGCGCTGCCGCTCGCGACGTTCCTCGCCGCTCCCTGGCTGCTGTACCGCTACGAGCACGTCCGGCTCGACCTGCTCGCGGTCAAGCTGTCGCCCGAGCGCCTGCGCGTGATCGAGCGGGTCGCGGCAGCGCTGTGCCTGGCGGTCAGCCTGACGATCGTCTGGTACTCGATCCGCGTGATCGCCGACACCCGCGGCATCGGCGCGCTGGTGATGAAGAGCCTGGTGTTCCCCGAGTGGTGGGTGTTCGTTCCGGTGCCCGTGTGCTTCGGTCTGCTCGCGCTCGAGAGCGGGCGGCGGCTGGTGTTCCCGCCGCCGCCGTCGCCGCCGACGGCCACCGGCGGCCACGGGGGCGCGTGAAGGATGTTGTGGTGGCACACGCTGATCCTGCTGTTCGGGGTGCTCTCGGTGCTGCTGCTGGTCGGCCTGCCGGCCGGCTTCGCGTTCCTCGCGATCAACCTGGTCGGCGCGATCGTCTATCTCGGCGGAGAGCCGGGCCTGATGCAGGTCGTGCGCAACGGCGTGGCATCGATCACGAACTTCTCGTTGACGCCGATCCCGTTCTTCGTGCTGATGGGCGAGGTGCTGTTCCACACCGGCGTCGCGATGAAGGCGATCGACGCATTCGACAAGCTGATCTGGCGCGTGCCGGGACGGCTGTCGGTGATCGCGGTGGTGGCCGGGACGGTGTTCTCGGCCATCTCCGGCTCGACGATCGCGACCACCGCGCTGCTGGGGGGCTTGCTGCTTCCCGAAATGCTCAAGCGCGGCTATCAGCCGCAGATGGCGATGGGTCCGATCATCGCGATCGGCGGCGTCGACATGCTGATCCCGCCGTCGGCGCTGACGGTGCTGTTCGGCAGCCTTGCGGGCATCTCGATCTCGGGACTGCTGATCGCCGGGGTCGTGCCGGGCTTCCTGCTGTCGGCCGTGTTCGTCGGCTACATCGTGCTGCGCGCGACGCTGAACCCGGGGCTGGCGCCGCGCTTCGAGCGATCGCCGGTCGGCGGCTGGGAACGCTGGCGGGGGCTGATCGTCTACGTGTTCCCGCTGGTGCTGATCTTCGTCGTGGTGATCGCGGCCATGGCGCTGGGCTGGGCGACTCCGACCGAATCGGCCGCGGTCGGCGCCACCGCGACGATCGTGGTCGCGGCCGCGTACCGCGCGCTGACGCTGCGCAACCTGATGACGGCGTTGCTCGGCACCGCGGCGATCTCGGGAATCATCCTGTTCATCATCATCGGCGCCACCACGTTCTCGCAGATCCTGTCGTTCTCGGGCGCCACGAACGGACTGGTGGCGCTGGTGACCGGGTCGGCGCTGTCGCCGTGGACCGTGCTGGTGGTGATGCTGGCGATCCTGCTGGTGCTGGGCTGCTTCATCGACCAGGTGAGCATGATGCTGATCACGCTGCCGTTCTTCATGCCGCTGGTCGCGCACTTCGGCTGGGACCCGCTTTGGTTCGGCGTGCTGTTCCTGATCTGCATGCAACTGGGCCTGCTGACGCCGCCGTTCGGCATGCTGCTGTTCGTGATGCGCGGCGTGGCGCCGTCGCACATCACGACGCCGCAAATCTTCAGCGCAGTCACGCCGTACGTGGTCTTCGGCCTGTTGATGCTGGTCGCGGTCATGGCGGTCCCCGGACTCGCGACGTGGCTGCCCTCGGTGCTTCTGTCGCGATAATGGCAAAATGCGCCGGTTGCGATCTTTTCTTTCCCAGTCCACGGGGTGGTGATGCGGGCGAATAACGCGCGGGCGGATACCAATGTCATTGCGGACATCGTGTCCGACGTCGTGTCGTTCGTCGCCGAGTGGACTGCGTCCCCGAAGCGCGTCGCGTCGGTCGCGCCATCGAGCAAGGCGCTCGGCGAGCTGATCACCTGCGAGATCGATTCCGGCAGTGCGCCGGTGATCGAGCTGGGGCCGGGTACCGGGGTGTTCACGCGCTGCCTGATCGAGCGCGGGATTCCGGAGCAGGATCTGACGCTGATCGAGCTGGGTCCGGAGTTCGCGCGGCGGCTTGCCCGCCGCTTCCCGGCCGCGCAGGTGGTGCAGGGCGACGCCCGGCGGATCGGCCGAATGACGCTGTTCGACGAGGACCGGCACGCGGGCGCGGTGGTCAGCGGCTTGCCGCTGCTGTCGATGCCGCCGCGCCACATCATGGAGATCCTCAGCGGCTGCTTCCGTCAGCTGCGCCCGGACGGCGTGTTCTATCAGTTCACCTACGGGCCGGGATGTCCGGTGCCGCGGGCGGTGCTCGAGCGGCTCGGGTTGCGCGCGACGCGCATCGGCCGCGCCTGGCTGAACATCCCGCCGGCCGGCGTGTACCGGATCGTCGCCGACTAGCGAAGCTGCGGCGGCGGCGTCGTCGCGGCGGCGGCCGCGCTGCGCAGGGGGCACGACGATTGCTTCGTGCTCGGGCTCCCGAAGGAGCACGATGAAGCGGATTTCCAGTCCCGACGCTGCGCAGATCCATCACCGCGAGCGATCCGATGCGGGGTCGTTCGTGATCGAGCGCGATGGCGCACGAATCGCCGAGATCGGATACGTGATCGAACGGGCGCCGCAGCGGCCGCCGCGCGCGATCGTCAACCACACGTTCGTCGCCAAGGCGTTGCGCGGGCAAGGCATCGGCCAGGAACTGGTCCGTACGCTCGCGCAGTGGGCGGCCCGCAATGCGATCGAGCTGGTCGCGGTCTGCCCGTTCGCGCGGGCGGTGCTGGCGGAGAACCCGCAGCTGGGGCGCCAGGGCGCGATTGCGCAAGCGGGAGGCGCCCGGTTATAGTGGCGCCCCCGGGTCAGCCCGACTCGACCCACACCTTGCGCGCAGCGGGAACGCGATGACGACGATCCTCGGCGGTGGCCGTCCGTGAACGGCACGACCCCCTCGAACGCCTCGCCAGCCGGCAAGACCACCGCCGCACCTCGTCCGGTCCTGCAGATCTTCGACGTCGCGGCGCTGGTGATCGGCATCGTGATCGGCGCCGGCATTTTCGGCGTGCCGTCGCTGGTCGCGGCGAACTCGGGCAGCGTCGCCGAAATGCTGATCGCCTGGCTGATCGGCGGGCTGATCGCGCTGACCGGCATGATGTGCTACGCCGAGCTCGCGACGGCGCATCCGCACTCGGGCGGCGACTACCACTTCCTGCGGCTGGCGTTCGGCGAGAGGCTGTCGTTCCTGTTCGCATGGGCGCGGCTGACGGTGATCCCGACCGGCTCGATGGCGCTGCTCGGCTACGTGTTCGGCGACTACATGACGCAGGTGCTCGCGCTGGGGCCGCTGTCGTCGACGCTGTGGGCGATGGTGGTCATCGTGATGATGACGGCGCTGAACCTGATCGGCGTGCAGGCGGGCAAGTGGACGCAGAACGTGCTGACGCTGCTGCAGGTCGGCGGGGTGCTGATCATCATTTTCGTCGGACTCGCGCTGGCGCCCAGCGGTCCGGCGGCAGCCGCCGCAGCGCCGGCGACTGCGCAGGCTGTCACGAACTGGGGCCTGGTGCTGGTGTTCGTGATGCTGACCTACGGCGGCTGGAACGAGGCCGCCTACGTGTCGGCCGAGGTCGTGGGGCCGCAGCGCAACCTGCCGCGGGCGCTGTTCATCAGCCTGGCGATCATCGCGGCGCTGTATCTGCTGGTCAACCTGGCGTTCGTCAGCGTGCTCGGGCTGCAGGGGATGGCCGGTTCGCGCGCCGTCGGCGCCGACATGATGCGGGCCGTGCTCGGCGATCGCGGCGCGCAGATGATCAGCCTGCTGATCGCCGTCGCGGCGCTGACGTCGGTCAACGCGACGGTGCTGATGGGTTCGCGCACCACCTATGCGTTCGGTCGCGACGAGCCGATGTTCTCGCGGCTCGGCTACTGGAGCCCGCGGTTCGGCACGCCGGTCAATGCGCTGCTGGTCCAGGCGGCGATCGCGCTGGCGCTGGTGCTGCTCGGCGCGGTGACCCGGCAGGGCTTTCAGACGATGGTCGAATACACGGCCCCGGTGTTCTGGTTCTTCTTCCTGATGACGGGAATCGCGCTGTTCGTGCTGCGCCAGCGCGAGCCCGATGCGGCGCGGCCTTACCGGGTGCCGCTGTACCCGCTGACGCCGCTTGTCTTTTGCGCCAGCAGCGCGTACCTGCTCTACTCTAGCGTCGTCTACACCGGTGTCGGCGCGCTGGTGGGCATTGCAGTGCTCGCGGTTGGCGCGCTGCTGCTGCTGGTCAGGCCGCAGGTCGGTTCGGCCAACGCGAGGCCGTGAAGCGCCTTCCCCCCTTTTCCCCGTTCCTCAGGACAAGCAACAATGACACGAAGGAAGACTCATGTTCTCGCGGCTGCGCTGCTCGGCGCGGGCCTGATCCTGGCCGCGGCGGTGCCGCCGGCCACGTTCGCACAGACCGCGGCCACCGCGCCGCCGCCGAGCCGCACGCCCGACGTGGTGTTCGTGCCGACGCCGCAGGAAGTCGTCGACGAGATGCTGCGGGTGGCCGAAGTGGGGCCGAACGACGTGCTGTACGACCTGGGTTCGGGCGACGGGCGCATTCCGATCACCGCGGCCAAGCGCTTCGGCACCCGCGGGGTCGGTTACGACATCGACCCGCAGCGGATCAAGGAAGCGCGCGAGAATGCGCAGAAGGAGGGCGTGACCGACAAGGTGACGTTCATCCACGGCGACATCTTCGAGCTGTCGCCGCAGGAGCTGGGCAAGGCGTCGGTGATCTCGCTGTACCTGCTGCCCG